>JABDJW010000114.1 GCA_013002375.1 Acidimicrobiales bacterium
CCTCATGCCACTCCTGTTGGCGAGCCGGCTCGCCGGCAAGAAGTCGCCGAAGCTGCGCGACCTCGAAGACCAGCCACCGTCGGGCCTCAATCGAGTGCTGGGGCGGCTCACCCGGCTGGAACACAGACTGGCCCGACGGGGCGTTCGTCCCCCGATGGGTTCGTCCTTGCTCATCACGGCCTCGAAGCCACGATGAAGCTGCACCTCTTCGCCCGCGATGGGCTCACCGCGCGCGCCGAAGAGCTCGGCATCGACGCGGTCGTGGTCGACTTGGAACGGCGAGGCAAGTCACGTCGACAAGCGGGGGCGGACACCCACATCACCGCCCACACCCTCGCCGATCTGGAGCAGATCCGACGGACGACCCCGGTACCGATCGTGTGTCGGATCGACGCCATCGGGTCCGAGACCGAGCTGCAGGTGAAGCATGTCGTCGCGGCCGGGGCCGACCAAATCCTCGTCCCCATGGTGCGCACGGTGGCCGAGGTCCAACACGTGGTCGACGTTGTCGCCGGGGAGGCAACCGTGGCGGTGATGATCGAAACCGTCGAGGCGGTCGGACTCGTGGGGGCGTTCGCCACCCTTCCGGTCGAGCGGTTCTACGTCGGCCTGAACGACCTCTGGATCGACCGAGCCGGCCGGAATCGGTTCCGTCCCTTCGTCGACGGAACACTCGACACCATCCTGGCCACCGCTGGTTCGCGACCGGTCGGCGTGGCGGGGCTCACCCATCCCGCGCTCGGCGAGCCTCTGCCTTGTCACCACTTGGTCAACGAACTCGTACGCCTCGGCTGTGACTACACCTTCCTACGGCGATCGTTCTACGACGCGTTGGACCACTACCCGGCGGCCGAGGTCGTTTCGGCCATTCGAGCCGCTGTACGGGCCGCCCGCGACCGCTCGGCGGCCGACCGGCAGCGGGACCACGCCCGGGCGCGTGAGGCGATTCTCGCCCTTCCCGCCGAGGCCGCCGCACCGTGACCACGACCTTGATCACCGGCGCCGGGGGGTTCATCGGCCGGGCCGCGGTGGCATCATTTTTCGCCCGGGGCCACGAGGTCGTGGCCGTGCTCCGTCCGGGGCGGCCGTCGCAGCCCGAGCTCGAGACGGTGACGGTCGTCGAATGTGATCTGGCCAATCCCTGCGAGGTTCGCCGGCTCATGGCCGAGACTCGCCCCGACGTGGTGCTGAACCTCGCGGTCGATCGACGACCGGTGGACGCCGAGGCCGGACCCACCAACGTCGAGACCGTGCGGCTCCTGGCCGACGGGCTCGCCGCCACCGAGGGCTACTTGATCCAGGCCGGAAGCTCGTTCGAATACGGGGTGCACAACGAGCGGCTCGGACCGGCGACCCGGTGCCGACCGAGCACGTCGCTCGGCCGCACCAAACTGGCGGCCACTCGACTCATCGGCGACCGAGTGCGGGCGGGCGAACTCGACGCCACCGTCCTTCGGATATTCCACGTCTACGGACCCGGCGAACCAGCCCACCGCCTGATCCCGGCCACCCTCGCCGCCGCCCAAGCCGGCATGCCGATACCGCTCGGGGTCAGGCGTTCCGGTCGCGACTACAACCACATCGATGACGTCGTGCAGGCATGCCTCATCGCCGCCGAGGAACGAATCGTCACCGCGCAACCGATCGACGTGTGCACCGGCACGTCCACGATGAGCCATACCATCGTCGACATGATCGAAGAACGGTGGGGCCGGCCGATCCAACGCGAACTCGGCGCATTTGTCGATCGACCGTGGGATCGCGAGATCTGGACCGCCGACCCGAGCACCGCGGCTGCGCTGCTCGACTATCGCCCCCGCTCGATCGCGACCGGCTTGGCGCAACTGGTCGCCGAGCGCAAGGTGCGCCCATGAGTCTCCCCGACTCGATCGACCTCAGCGTGGTCGTGCCGATGTTTCGCACCGCGGCCACACTGCCCGAGCTGTACCGGCGGATCGACCGGAGCACCGCGGATCAAGGACGGGTCGAGTTCGTGTTCGTGAACGACGCCTGCGATGAGGGAAGTGGTACCGCCCTCGACGAGTTGGCCGCGCACGACCCGCGGGTCCACGTCCTCCACCACCCCCGGAACCGAGGGCAACACCAGTCGATTCGCAGTGGCCTCCGGGGTACGCGCGGCGCGGTCACCGTGGTCCTCGACGGTGATTTGCAGGACCCGCCGGAAGCCGTGCCGCTCCTCGTCGAAATCCTTCGAACCGGGACCGCCGACGCGGTCTTCGCGGGTCGAACCGGGCGCTACCAGAGCCGCGGTCGGTCCATGACCGGCCGAGCATTCAAGTGGCTGCTGCACCGGAGGGCAGGCACCCCGCTCGATGCCGGGGGGTACGTCGCCATGAACCGAGCAATGACCGACGACGTACTGGGCCAGCAACTCCAGACGCCCTACCTACTGGCCCACATTGCCCGGACCGGTCGGCCCACAACGTCGGTCCCGGTCGAACGCAGCGAACGGACCAACGGGCGGAGCGCGACCTCGTCGCGGGCTCGCATGCAACTCGGGGTCGGCGCGCTTCGCAGCACGCGGCGGTTGCCCCGATGACGACTGCCGATCGCGGGCACGGAGCTCACAACCGAACGCAACTCGACCACTTCGACCAACGCACGCTCCACAACCCCCGCATGGTCGTCGCCGACACGCCCTATGTGAACCGCCACGTTGATCGGGTGATCGAGATCGGCGATCTCCAGCCGGGCCAGCGTTTGCTCGACGTCGGGTGTGGTCTCGGCAAGTTCAGCCTGCGGCTCCTCGAACGAGGCTTCGATGTGACCGGGCTCGATCTCTCCGCCGCATTGCTCGCCGACCTCGCGACCCGACCGGAGGCGGCCGACATGGCACTAATCGAAGCCGATGTCATGACGCCGCCGGCTGCGCTCCACGGCCGATTCGACGTCGTGACCGGCTTCTTCATGTTGCACCACCTTCCCGACCTCGAAGCCGCCTTCGCCGGGGTTCGTTCGTGCCTGGCACCGGGAGGGGTCGCGGTGTTCCTGGAACCGAACGCCTACAGCCCGCTCTTCCCCATCCAGATCTCGCTCACCCCCGGCATGAGCTGGAAATCCGATCGCGGTGTCCTGACCATGCGGCGAGGCCCATTGCTCGATGCGTTTCGCCGAGCCGGCTTCGGGAACATCGAGCACCGATGGACCGGTCTGCTGCCGCCCGTGCTGGCGAATCGGTTCGGCACCGCCTTCGAAGATCGACTCGACCGCTCGCCCGTGCCCGGGCCGGCATCGTCATTCCAGGTCTTCGCGGGCCGTATCTAGCCAGCCGACCGAAACACCCGGATCGATTCGGGAAGTGGGGTGGCCACCTCGGCCGACACGAACGCCGTGTTGAGGTACTCCCAGACCGCTGGGTGCGTGCGATCGAACCGCAGGTCGTCGCGGCCATCGAGAGCCTCGAGCCGGATGATGGCCACCTCCGGTTGCGCCGCCCTGAGCTGGGTGATCATCGCCCGCTGCTCGTCCGGAGAGGCCGGATAGACACAGAACGTGTCGTAGACCGCGCTGCGGCGATCGAAGAGCGGAAGAATCCACCCTCCCAAGGGCACCGCGATCCAGCACGAACCAGGCGACGAGCCGGCTCCGAGTTCGGCAACCGCGGCCAGCAGGGCGCCGTCGGTCCGCCGGAACCACAGACCGGGCACGGGCGAATCCGGGCGGAAGTACCGCTCGGGATGGCGCCAGCGCTTGAACGTCTCGAACTGCACCGGCCCGACCAGCACCGATACGACGGCGGCGATCACCAGCCCAACCACGCCGGCCGCGACGAGTCCCACCATCGCAACCGGAGCGACGGTCTGCAGGTGGCCCAGGTCGGCCCGGCTGGTGACGTGGTGCCATGCCACCAGGGCCACCACGGCGGCGCCGGTGAGGACCGGTTGCTCGATTTGGCCATCGCCGCCGGCCAGGAAGGCCACCACCGTCGCAACCAGGGCCAAGAGGGGCACGACGCAGAAGACAGCTCGTACGAGCGGGACCAGGCCCACCGGGAGGGCGCTGGTCAGCTGCGGGCTGGGGCGGCCCGGCACCGGGTACGGCAGCGGGAGATTGGTGGACCTCCGTTGCGTCGGGGCCACCAGTCGGCGATGGACGAGGGCGCGAAGAAGACCGGGCCGAGCCAAGGCGGTCAGCCACAGCGGTGCTGCACCCACCGCGACTCCGGCAGCCCCATAACCCGCGACGGAGCCGATCGACAGGTCGGTCTTCAATGCGCCCAGGACCACCACGAGCACGAAGATCACTGCACCGTAGAGGCCGTGGTTCAGACCGAATACCGCGGCCACGCCAATGCTGAGCCCGAGGATGGTGGCCGAGGTTGGCCCAGGCGCATCGAGGAAATGCACGGTCGCTGCGGTGAGACCGAGGAGAACCCCTTGGTCGATTCGCTTGTGCGGCCGGATCGCCCAGACCGTGCCAACGACCACGACCGCACCGATCGACCCCCACCCGAGGCCGGCCGAACGGCCGACGAGGGTCAGGCCGAACAGGCCGACCGCCAATACCGCCGTGGAACCGATCCGAACCGCGAGCAGGCCACGACGCCCCACCCACAGAAATGGTGCCAGCACCCAGTACCGACCCGGCTCATAGCTCCTGAAATCCCGTACCGGCATCGCTCCCCGCAGGACCTCGAGCACCCCGTACCAGAGGTAGCCCTCGTCGGCGCCGAAGATCGGTTCGTGGCGCGTGGCGAGGACCAGGGCACCCATGGCCAGACCAGTGGCCACGGCGCACGCGACAGCATCGGGGCCCGAAACACCGTCGAGCGCAGCAGCGATCAAACCGCGCCGAACCCCGAGCCCATCATCTCGACGAAGCTGTGGTCGCGATCATGGGCCGATCGTAGATGAACGCCGATCGTCAATGAACGCCGATCGTCAATGAACAAGGCATCGACCCGGAGAGTGTGACGTGCGACACTGGTAGTGGCACAACGCCGACCGAAAGGAATCAGCAATGTTGATCAGCCAGTTGCTCCGTCGGAAGGGACAGTTTGTGGCCTGCGTCGAGCCCCGCGATGCAATTGGTGCGGTACTCGAACAGCTCGCCGAGCACGGGGTTGGCGCCCTGGTCGTCTCGGCCAATGGCCGCACAATCGACGGAATCATCTCCGAGCGCGACATCGTGCGCGCCCTGGCCCTGGACGGGGACGTCGCCCTGCAGAAGCGGGCGTCGGATCTCATGACCGCCGACGTCCTCACCTGCGAGCCCGACGACACCACCGAAGATCTGATGGCTCGGATGACCGAACACCGGTTCCGTCACATGCCGGTCGTCGACCATGCCGGTGCCATGATGGGCATCGTCAGCATCGGTGACGTCGTGAACGCACGGGTGAACGAACTCGAGACCGAACGCCAGCAACTCACCGACTACATCAGCGGCCGGTAGCCGACCGGGCCAGAACCCTGCGACAACCAGAACCCGGCGACAAAACGTCACCGGGCGGTAGCCAAGACCACATGGATCTCTGCTACCGCCCGGCCGTTCTCTGCCGCGTCGATTGCCGATGGCTACGGAACTATCGACACTCCGTACCGCCCTGCACTCGAG
>JABDJW010000116.1 GCA_013002375.1 Acidimicrobiales bacterium
TCCCGGTCTTGGTCCCAGGCGCTACATGGCCGGGGGGACGTTCGTCACGTGGGACCGATGGATCTCCTCCTTCGAGAAGGTCACCGGCGTCGAGATAAGGCGGATCAACATGCCCGCACGCGCCCTCGTCGGTTTCGGCCGGGTGCTCGATGGGCTGGCCCGAGTTCTGCCCAGTTTCGAACCCCCACTCGGCCGCGAAGGGGCGCAGTTCATGAGCTACATGGTGCCCACCGACGACGCCGCGTTCCTGGCCGAGACGGGCCTGGGTCAGTATCGGGACGTCGATTCCAGCGTGCGCGACTTCGTCGAGTGGCTGGTCGACACCGACTTCATCGAACGTCCGTGAGCCGGCGACCTTGAGTACCGCTTGATGGACCAGTGCTGATGGACCAGAGTTGATGGAGTGGTGGGAAGCCGCGCTCTTGCTGGCCGGCGGTGCCGCGGCCGGCGTGATCAATGCGATGGCCGGTGGCGGTTCGATGCTGACGGTCCCACTGCTGGTGCTGGCCGGCGTGCCGGGCAACAGTGCCAACGGGTCGAACCGAGTCGGCATCCTGACCAGCAACGTGGCCGCTGCGGTGCGGTTCCGCCGACTCGGCGTGCGGGGCATGGCCCACATCGCGCCGGTCATCGGTCCCGCGCTGGCCGGTTCGCTGGTGGGGTCGCTCGCCATCAGCCGGCTCACCGACGACACGTTCGAGACCGTTTTCGGGCTCTTGATGATTCCGCTGGTGCTGCTCACCATCAACAAGCCCAGGGTTCGGGTGACCGGCGATGCGTGGCCGGCCGGGGTGACCATCGCGGTGTTCTTTCTGGTCGGTGTGTACGGCGGGGCAATTCAAGCCGGCGTGGGGCTGGTGATGCTGGCCGCGTTGAGCCGGGCCGGCTTCGATCTCGTGACCGCCAATCACATCAAAGTGCTGGTGACACTGGCGGTCACCTGCGTCGCGCTCCCGGTGTTCATCGCTCAGGGCCAGATCGAGTGGGGCCCGGCCGTGTTGCTCGCGGTCGGCCTGACCGCCGGTGGCTGGGTCGGTGCTCGCCTCACCGTGGAAGGCGGCGACGTCTGGATCCGGCGGGTGATGGTCGCGGCCGCACTGGCGCTCGCGGCCAAACTGCTGGGCGTCTACGGATGGATCGGGGACTGGTTTTGATGTCGGACTATGGGGTCTGACCCCGTTTGGGGTCTTGGGGTCTGACCCCGTTTGGGGTTTTGGGGTCTGACCCCGTTTGGGGTTTTGGGGTCAGAGTAAACCTCGGGTTGAAGGTTTGGGTTATCGGCGCGGGCCCTAGGATTTGGGGATGACGGTGATCAAGATCAATGCGTTGACGGTGCCGAGCGAGCTGGGGTCGGAGGTTGCGAGTCGATTCGCAGCCCGCGCGGGTGCCGTCGACGGCGCCGACGGCTTCGAGGGCTTCGAGTTGTTGCGCCCGACCGACGACCGCGAGACCTGGCTGGTCGTGACTCGTTGGCGAGATGAGGCCAGCTTCGATGCGTGGCGCTCCGGCCCGAGCTTCGCTGACGGTCACCGGCCACCGGACGGCTCGTCCGATGCCGATGCGCCCAAGAAGCCGCCCATGGGCATCGAAGCAGAGCTGTGGAGCTACGCGGTCGAGACCGGCAGTGCCGACTAGTCCGTGATGCGCTGGAGTGTTGCGGTGAGGTGGTGTTGCAGCGGTTGGCCGACCGCTGCCATCGCCACTTCGTAGTGCATGGTGTCGCCGGCGATGGTGATCGACCGGGTTACTTCGGTCACCGACTTGGCGGTCGGCGTGGTGTGTACGTGCAGTGTTGCCAGCTCGAGACGGAGCTCCTGGCCGGCGGTGACCGCTCCGGTGTGCAGTTCGACGATGCCGCTGGGCTGGGCCACGACCAACTCGACCTCGCCCACGCCGACCGGCCGGAAGTAGCCGGACTCGGCATGCAAGGGCAAGTCGGTGTGGGCATCACGCGTCTTCTGCGCGTAGCTGAGGAACGGCTTGCCCACGTGGCCGATGGTGACCTCCTCGAGGTACTCGAAATCGTCGATCGTGGGGTAGTCGCCCCGCCCTCGGCCACGCCATGTTCCGAGCAGCGCGACGAGGTGGGCGATATCGGGATGGGGCGGGGGAGACGAACAGGGAGATTCGCTGGACACGCTCCGGAGTCTGCGATACTCAGCCGATGACTGTCGACCCGGACGCCAACTCCTTCGGCGCTGCGGTACGCGATCTGATCGACAAGCAAGCGATCCTCGAGCTCGTTCCTCGCTACTGCCGGGGGATCGATCGCATGGACGCCGACATGGTCCGGGACTGCTTTCACGACGATGCCACCGACGAGCACGGCAGCTTTCGCGGAACGGCGGACGAGTTCGTCGCCTGGGCGTTCGACCTTTTGGCCGGCTACGACTCGACGTTCCACTTCATCGGCAACCAGCTGGTCGAGCTCGGACCTGCGGCGAAGGATCGCACCGCTCGCTGTGAGAGCTATGGGATCGCCCACCACCGCAGAGCCGGCGGCGCCGATCACAAGAACCTCATCACCGGGTTTCGCTACGTCGACGATCTCGAGCGGCGTGGGTTGGGCGAGCCGTGGCGCATCGTGCGGCGGATCGCGGTGACCGAGTGGAGTCGGGTCGAACCCGAGGATTCCTGGTGGTCGGTGCCCGATGGGTTCACCGTGGGCGCTCGGGACCGCACCGACCCGGTGTATGGTCATCCCAACACCAGTTTCGGGGGAAACGACGATGGGCAAGTTCAGCAACGCTGAAGTCGAAGAAGCGTTCGCCGAGTACCGGCGCCGGGGTGTCGGCGAGGAGGACTGGGCCGGATGGGCCCAGTTGTTCACCGACGATGCGGTCTACATCGAACACTTCTTGGGCCGATTCAACGGGGCTCAGGAGATCGGGCCCTGGATCGAGGCATGCATGGCCGAGTACAAGGCCATGACCCTCTGGATGGATTGGTGGGTCGTCGACGACGATCGGGTCGCCCTGTACATCTGGAACAACCTGCCCGACCCGACCGGCACCGGCAAACGCTACGGGTTCCCCAACACGACGGTCCTGCACTATGCCGGCGGCGGCCAGTGGGACTACGAAGAGGATTTCTACAACCCGGCCGACGCCACCCGGGTCTGGACCGAGTGGTTCCAGGACGGCGGTCGCAATCACACTCCGCAGGATCACAGCCTGGAGGGCATCGCCGATTGGGCTCCCGCGGTTCCCGAGCCCGCCTTCCCGGCCGACGAGGTCGATGCCGAGTTCCACAAGTACCGCGAGCGCGGCAACCTCGCGGTGGCGACCGGCGATTGGGATCAGTGGGCCGACCAGTTCACCGCCGACGCGCGCTATCGCGAACACCACTACGGCACGTTCGACGGTCAGGACGAGATCCGGGCCTGGATCACCAAGACGATGGGCCCGTTCCCCGACATGTACTTCCCGCTCGACCACTACATGATCGACGGCAACCGGGTGATCGCCGTGATCCCCAACTGCCTGCCCGACCCAGCCGGCGACTCGTCGGACCGCACGTCGCTCGATACGCCGTATCGCTTCGATGTGCACGTGATTCTGCACTACGCCGGCGAGGGCAAGTGGAGCTACGAGGAAGACGTGTACAACCCCAAAGAGGCCGAAGATTGCGTGGCCAAATGGGTGCACGCCGGTGGTCAGATGCCCAAACTGCCGTCCTAGCGCCAGTGCTGCCCAGATCGCTCGCGATCTGCTCGGTGCGGCACCACCCGGCTACTGTCGCAGCCATGCCAACGGACCAACACGTAGAGATGCTGTGGGAGACCCCCAGCCACGAAGACATCGTCGAACTCACCAAAGCCCACGTCGCGGCCATGGAGTCGGGCAGCACCGATGACGCCATTTGGCAGCAGGTGGGGATGCATCATGTGCTCCTGCACACGATCGGCCGCAAGTCGGGCAATGAGCACAAGTGCGCACTCCCGACCTGGCGCGATCCCGACGGCGTCCGGGTCGTCGTCGGCTCCTTTGCCGGAGCCACCAGCCACCCGTCGTGGGTGTGGAACATGATGGATCGTGAGGCCAATCCGCGGGTGCGCATCAAGCACCAGACCGGCGAGTACTGGTCCGACCACGAGATCCTCGAAGGGGGCGACGACCGCGATCGGCTGTGGGCGCTACTGCTCGAGGACCGGGCCTGGTACGCCGACTATCAGGCCAAGACCGACCGCACGATCTGCCTGATCCGCCTGCCCGAGACCGAAGTCATCTCCTAGGGCCCGGCCGTTGCGGGAGCGGGGGTCGAGATTCCGAGCGGACTGGCAGATGGCTGCGGCACGCGTAGGGCTAGTCCCGCTCGCAGTTGCTGACGACTTCGCCGAATCGGCACAGGTCGTTTCCGCCGAGGCCGTCGAGGACGTCGTTGCCGGCCCAGCCGAAGAGAACGTTGTTGTTCTCGTCGCCGATGATCATGTCGTCGTGGCGCGATCCGGCCACCTTCTCGATGCTCACGTAGGTGTCGAGGAACGCTTCACCGAAGCTGCCCACGCCCTGACCGAGGTGCACGAAGACGCCGCCGGGGGCGAGGCGGTAATCGGCGATGTCGCGCTTGTCGCCGCCTTCGAGCAAGTCGGCGCCCGCTCCGCCCATGAGCTTGTCCACGCTGCGTTCGCCATAGAGGGAGTCGTCGCCGGGGCCGCCACTGATGCGGTCGATCCCGTTGCCGCCATGGAGCTCGTCGATGCCGCCCTGGCCGTAGATGCGATCGTGGCCGACGCCTCCATCGACGTAGTCGTCGCCCGGTCCGGCGCAGATCAGGTCGTGCCCGCCGCCGCCGATGATCGTGTCGTTCCCGCCCCGGCCCATGATCACGTCGTCGCCGTCGGTCCCGACCAACTCGTCATCGCCGGGCCCGCCGGCGATCGTGGGTAGTCGCCCCTTGCAGCGCAGGCCTCGCTCGGCCACGCCGAACGGAACAACGACGGGCTCGGCGCCAACCGTCACCGGGCTGGCTGCTATGCCAGTGATGCTCGGCCCGAAGTACTGGGGCTGCAAGTCGAGCTCACCTCCGCAGTTCCGAAACCGAATCAAGTACCGGCCCGGCGCCACGTCCGTGAGCCACCCAAGTGACGTTCGGCCGCCAAAGGGAATGGCCAGCCACGAGGTGGTCAGTGTCTCGTAGAGGTCACCGGCTTCGGTGAGGACATCGACGCATGCTTGATCGTGAAGGACCGGCCGCGCCGTTCGAAGGTCGACGAGATCAATACGCAACGGGGTCGATCTTGCCACCGGCAGCTCGATGTCGACCCGTTCGCCGGCTGCCACCACGATTCCGGCTCGGTCGGGGGTTGGGGTGAAGTTGCGCCCGCCACATCGAATGCCGAGCTCGTACCGTCCGGCCGGCAACGTGAGTTCGAATCGGCCGTTGACAAGGGTGTCGAGATGTAAGGCGAAGTTCCCAGCCAGGCTCTCCGGCCCGGAGAATTGGGCCCGTGGCTCAACTCGCCGGGCCGCGACCTCGACGTCTCGCTCACACACTTCCGGCACCGGTGCGTCGGTGATGGTCAAGCCACCCGTCACAAGTGCGGGCGGGGCAAGCGCCGCTCGCAGAATGCTCACGGTGCCTGCTTCGACGGTCAGTGGGGTGCCAAAGGCCTGGGCGGTCGCATCGCCCAACCAAGACTCGGCGTAGTCGGCTGTGACGTCATCGCAGAATGGATGGTCGGGGTCAACAAACAGCACCGACCAGATTCCCGGCGCAATCTCGACCCGATCGCCGGTACTGACGGTGATGTACCCGGTTCCGCTGACCCCGATCGGGTCGACGCCCAGGGTGTACAGACAGAATGTGACCGCCGCGCCGTCGGCATCGCTGACCTGCATCTCGATGAACCCGTTGGCCGGTTGGCCGGCGGCCGGTCTCGCTCCGGGACTCCAAACCGTTACGACGGCAGCCAGCGTGGCGAGCAGCAGCCATGCCTTCATCGAACCCATGCCTCTTACCTTGCCCCATGCGGTGCTGTCGTTGCCGGCGATGCCCGAAATCAGTCGACCGGCCAAACCGGTGGCCGCTTCTCGAGGAAGGCCTTCATGCCCTCCTGCGCCTGCGGGCCGCGGAACAACTCGTTGCTCAACTGCTTGGTCCACTCGAAGGCATCGTCGACGGCCATGTTGGGCACGTGCTCGGTGAGCTGCTTGGTGGCCGCGATGGCGTCGGGGCCGCCGAGCAGGAGGTCGCTCACGATGGCATCGACCTCGGCGTTGAGCTGATCGGCGGGCACCGCCGCGTTGATCAAACCCATCTCGACCGCTTCGGGGGCCAGGAACCGGTTGCCCCGCAGCATGGCGGCTTTGGCATCGGCTCGGCGCATCTTGGGCAGGCACAGGACCGAGATCATGGCCGGCGCCACGCCGATCCGGACCTCGGTGAACCCGAACTTGGCCTCGTCGATGGCCACGGAAATGTCCATCGCTGCGGCCAGGCCCATGCCGCCGGCCACGCAGTGCCCGGCGATGCGGCCAACATAGGGTTTGGGGCTCGAACGGAACCGGGCGAACACGTCGAGCGGGTCGACGCGACGGGCGGGCCGGTCTGGTGGCGATGCTGCGTCGGAGGAACGCTCGCGCAGGTTGGCACCCGCGCAGAACACATGGCCCCGATTGGTCAGCACGATGACCCGGACGGCCGGGTCGGCATCGGCCTCGTCGAGGATGTCGGCCAGCTCGGCTATCAAGTGGGCGCCGAGGGCATTGCGGTTCTCCTCGTCGGCCAAGGTGACGGTCAGCACCCCCCGCTCGTCGAGGTCGGACAGAACGACCGGGTCGCGGCTCATGCGGTGAAGCCTCCGGGCGTGGGGGAGTCGGTGGGCGGGCCGGCAAACGCCTGGGCCATCGACAGCCAATCGGTGGCCGCAGGGCCCCGAACGTCGAGGTCGACGTCGGCCACGTTGCGGCGCTGGGTCACCACCAGGCAGAACGATTCGGCGGGGCCGGTGATCACATTGGAGGTCTCGTCGTCGGGTCCCCAGGCCCAGGTCTCGCCCGACGGCGATTCGAGCACCACCCGCACGTCGCCTTCCGGTACATCCATGTTCCGATTGACGTACGTCCAGCCTCGCGTGATGTAGCCGAGCTGGGCGATGTGGCGAAGCCGATCGGTCGGCTTCCGGCCGGCGCCGACCGTGTCGCAGATGTCCTGGCCATGGGCCCAGGTCTCCATCAACCGTGCGGTCAGGAACGACTTCGAGCCCATCGATGGCCCATACCAGGGAACCCGGGTGTCGTTGGCCAAGGCGGCGGCGGCCGCGGTCAGCCGGTCCCGTCCCTCGCGCCAGGCGGCCAGATTCTCGGCTGCGGACCGGCCGACAAATGGGCCGACGGTGAGATCGTCGACCCCTTCGGCACTGGCCCGCACCTCGCCCAGCGCGGCCAGCGCGTCGGCGAACGACGTGGAGCCGGTCACGGCATCATCGATCGCCATCGCGGCGGCGTGATCGAAGTAGGTCAGGTGGGCCAGCTGGTCGCGAACCGTCCACCGTGGACTCGGGGTGTCGAGGAGCCACTGCTCGTCGCGGAGCGGAGCCACGACCTCGTCGAGCGCAGCGTGTTCGGCCAGAAGATCGGCAAGTACGTCAGCTACATCCATGGGGGCCTTTCAGCGGAGATCGTTCTGCGGGGTCTGCGTTGTCGGGTGGCGGGCTGCGGCCCAGGTCTTGCCCCGCTCGACGTTGATGTCGCGGGGGAGACCCAACACCATCTCGGCGATGATGTTGCGTTGCACCGCGAACGTGCCGCCACCCAGGGTCAGCGCCGGTGAGAACACGAAGCCGTAGTGCCAGACCGGGTCGACGTCGGGGTACTGTCCCGCCCAGGAGCTGACCTGGGTCGGGCCGGCCTGGGCCAGCCCGCTGATCTTGCCCGATGGACCGGAGCCTTCGAGCATGCCCGAGGGGCCAACCCACTCCTTGGCCAACTCCATCACATGCTGGCCGTGATCGTCGGCCATCGCCTTCTGGATCGATGCCTCGGGGCCGGGGTTCTTGCCGGCCAAACGGGCACTGAGCGTGCGCAGCCGGTTCAGGCGAAGCACCTCGGATTCGCAATAGAGCGCGGCCAGCTTCTGGCGCATCACCAGGTCCGACTCGCCGCCCGCCTCGCGGACAGTGTCCAGGAACAGATCGGCCGAGGGTCCCTCGCCCCACAGC
>JABDJW010000120.1 GCA_013002375.1 Acidimicrobiales bacterium
CTTGTCGATGGCCCGCCGCACCAGTAATGGCCCGGCCAGGTTGCTCAGCGAGAAGACGAAGAGCAGCGCGAAGGCGCCGGTCGCCTGGCGCCGGTAGGGGCGAATCCAGGCGGCGGTGCGGCGTAGCACCCGTCCGGTCGCGAGTCGATCGAGCTTGTCGTGCTCGTCGACGCCGCCGCTCATCCACATACCCATCAGCGCACCCCCGGGTCGGCGGCGACTTCCGCGGCAACTTCAGGTGTGTCGTCGGCGGTGCGATCGGCGGCCAGCACTTCGCGGTAGCGCTCGTTGGTGGCCAGCAAATCGGTGTGGGTGCCTTGGGCCACGATGCGGCCTTCGTCGAGCAACACGACCCGGTCGGCGAGGGCGATCGTGGCCGGCCGGTGGGCGATCACCAGCGTGGTGCGCGAGCGCATGGCTTCGCCGAGGGCGTCGCGGATCTCGTGTTCCTTGGTGGGGTCGACCGCGGAGGTGGCGTCGTCGAGGATGAGCACCCGGGGGTTGGCCAGGATCGCCCGAGCGATGGCCAGCCGTTGGCGTTGCCCTCCCGACAGCGAGAAGCCCCGCTCGCCGACGATCGTGTTGTAGCCGTCGGGCAGTTCGGCGATGAACTCGTCGGCGCCGGCCAACGTCGCGGCATGGCGCACCTCGGCGTCGTCCGCGTCGGGGTCGGCGAACGCGATGTTCTCGAAGATGGTGGCCTGGAACAGGAAGGTCTCCTCGAACACGATGCCGACCTCGCGCCGGAGGGTCTTGGGATCGAGGGTGTGGAGGTCGACGCCGTCCAGGGTGATCGTGCCGGTGTCGGGGTCGTAGAAGCGGGGGAGGAGGCTGGCGACCGTGGTCTTGCCCGAGGCGGTCGGCCCGACCAGGGCCACCGATTCGCCCGGTTCGATGGTGAGCGAGAGGTCGCGCAGTACCGGTTCGTCGGGATTGGCCGGATAGGCGAACGAGACGGAATCGAAGGCGATGTGGCCCCGGTCGCCGGTGGTGGGCAGGGTGGCGGGGTGGCTCGGCGCCGTGATGCGGGGAGCGACGGCCAGCAGTTGGCTGATGCGAACGCCGGCGCCGGCGGCCCGTTGGGCGTTGGCGACGGTCATACCCAGCATCCGCAGCGGCTGGATCAGCAGCATGACGTAGATGTTGAAGCTGATGAGGGTGCCGATGGTCATGTCGCCCTCGAGCACCAGGTGCCCGCCGTAGGCCAGCACGGCGATGAGGCCGATGTTGGGGGCGATCTCCATGGCCGGCACGTAGCGCGAGCGCACGTAGGACGCGGTGAGCGATTCCTGCCGCAGGTCCTCGGCCTCGACCCGTAGCGCTTCGGCCCGGACCGGTTCGGCGCCGAAGCCCTTGACCACCCGGATACCGGCCACGGTTTCTTCGACGACGGTTGCGAGCTGGGCCGATTCGCGCTGCACGCCCATGATGGCCGGGTGCAACTTCAGGGCGAAACGCCGCCCGAGCACGTTGACCAGCGGCAGCGCGGCCAGGGCCAGGACAGCCAGCACCGGTTGGGTGACCAACATGATGACGACGGCCGCCGACACCAGCACGAACTGCCCGGTGGTGAGCGGGATCATGGTGATGACGTCCTGGTAGTTCTGGAGGTCGGTGTTGGCCCGGCTCATGTGATCGCCGGTGGAGTTGGCGTCGTGGAACGAGAAGTGCAGCCGCTGGATCTGGGTGAACAAGCGGTCGCGCAGGCGGGATTCGATCAGCCGGGCATTGCGGAAGGCGATGTAGCGCCGCAGCCCCAAGCACACCGCCGACACCAGGCCGGCCAGGGCGATCAGCAGCGACCAGGTCGTCAGCGAGCCACCCTTCTCGATGCCCCGATCGATGCCGAGCTGCACCAGCAGCGGCATGGCGACCCGTCCCAGCGACCAGCCGAGGGCGAGCAGCTGACCGTAGAAGATGAAGCGGCGCTCCTCTTTGATCGATTCCCACAGCAGCTTCCATCCGGCGCGGGCCGAGCCGGGCTCGTCGTCGGCCGGCGCGGCCGCGGTCAGGCTTTCGGTGGTGGGCGCAGTGAGGGGCAGCGCGATCAACTCCCGGCGTAAACCGCCAAGCTACCGGGTGCGATGGTGGAGGAGGCGCTGATTACCGCCGTCGCCCAGGCCCGGGTTCTATGAGCAGCTGGTGACGTTGCGTTCCTGGTGGAAGTAGCCGCGTTGGCGCACGAGGTCCCACGTGATCACGCCGCCGGAGGCCAGGGGGCTCGCGCCGGCCGCGATGTACACGTCGAGGATGTTGATGGGGAACGTGCCCAGCGCGGTGTCGATGCAATCCACTTCGAGGGCATGACCGTTCCGGTTGCGCAGCAGCCCGTAGCCGTCCTGGGTCGACACCTCGACGCCGACGAAGTTGATCTCCCACGGCTCGAACTGCGCGTAGTCGACCGATCTCGGGCCGTTGGCCGCGTCGACGTCGGGCGTGAGCACGAACGATCCGCTCCGGCCCAGTACGAAGAACTCGCGGGTCTGCCGGATGAACATCATGTCGGCGTTGGGCATGTGAGCCCGCGGGCCCAACAGCGACGAGGTGGCGTCGATACCCGGCTTCCAGATCGATGTCGAGTCGGTCGCGCCGACGAGATGCTCGGGCTCGGTGAACAGCGGCGACCGTGAGCGGATCATATAGAGCCCGCCGTACAGGCCGTGGCCGCCCTCGCCAGTGTCGTCGTAGTACACCATGTAGAACCGGCCGTTGGCTCGTACCACGCTGGGCTGGCCGGCCCCGTAGCACTGATGCCAGCGGGAGATCGGTTCGGGCCGGTTGCAGGTGCGGTTCTTGGGTGAAACGATCGGTTCGATCTGTTCGCGGGTGAAGGTTCGGCCGCCGTCGGTGCTCTTGGCCACGCCGATGTGGGCGAGCTCGTCGGTCGATCCGGGCTTGTCGCGCAGGCCCCCGTAATAGAGGTAGTAGTGGCCGCCGTGGCGCACCACCGATGGGTCACACGTGTGGTCGGCATCGAATGCCGCCGCAGCCTCGTTGGGGCGGAAGGCCTCGACCGGCTCGGACCACGGCCCGTTGGGGCTCGACGATTCGGCGTACATGATCACGTCCCAGGAGGCGCTTCGCCATTCGCCGTCGGTCTTGGGTTGCTGGGCGCAGAACCACAGTTTGTAGGCCGGGTCCTCGGCCGGAACGTAGAGCACGGTCGGGGCGTAGTCGTAGCCGTCGTCGCGGCCTTCGAGGTTCAGGTTTCGGGGAGCGGCGCTCGGGTAGATGAGCAGGCACGAACTCGTTACGACACTGACCAGGACGGCCGTGGAAATCAGTCGTAAGCGTCGAACCATGAGCTCCTCATGCCCAAGGTAGGTGCCGCCGTGGTCCCGAAACATGGGCCATCTGGAGCGTTTTTCCGACTGGTCGA
>JABDJW010000133.1 GCA_013002375.1 Acidimicrobiales bacterium
TCCCGACGTCGGCCGGCCGCCAGATCGCCCATGCCATGACCGCGGAGCAACTGTTCGACACCATCGGCGTTCGGTTCCGGGCCGAGGACTTCCTGGCCGGGGTCGGCGTCGACCGGGTCGACTTGCAGTGGAACATCACCGACCTCGACGAACACCACGTGCTGAGCGTGGGCAACGCTGCGATCAGCCACCACGCCGATCAGCACGCCGACGAGCCGGCGGCCACGTTGACGGTGACCCGCTCGGCCGTCGCCATGTTGTTGGGCAAGCTGACCGGCTTCGGCGCCGCGCTCGAATCCGGCGAGCTCGCCGTCGAAGGCGATTCCGATGTCGTCGCGTCATTCTTCGACCACATCGACGGCTTCGAGTTCTTCGCCCTCGTCGAGCCGTAACCGGGGCAAACGATGCGACTGACGTTCGCGTATCCGACCTCGCCGGGCGAGAGCACCGGGGGAGTGGTGGCGCTCTTCGAGTTCGCCAACGCGCTGAGTCGGCGAGGCCATGACGTGCGATTCCTGCACGGGCCGGAGTGGCCCACCCGCATCGGATCGCTCGATGAGCTGCCGGAGAAGTGTCAGGGCCACGGGGTTCAGCACTTCCTCGTCGACGCGATCGACGACCCTGCGGTGCCCGACGGCGACATCGTTTTCCTGTCCGACGCACCGGTCCGCTACGGGCTCCCCGCGGTCATCGTGCAGGGCTACGGCATGTTGTCGCCCGAGCTCGAGGACGCGGTGTTCCGGGTGCCGGCGCCGAAGGTCTGTGTGGCGCGCTGGCTGATCGACACCGGCATCGGCCTCGGCGCCCCAGCCGAGCAGTTCGTGCACGCGCCGTGCGGCATCGACCACGACATCTTCCAGGTCCGCACGCCGCTCGAGGACCGTCCCATCGACGTCGCCGCATTGTTCCACCCCCACCGCGAAAAGGGCTGGCCCGATCTCCTGGCTGCCCTGCATCGCATCGTCGAGATGCGGCCGGGCACGCGGGGCGTGGTCTTCGCCCGCAACAAGCCTCCCCAGGAACTGCCGATGGGCATCGAGTTCGTGCACAGCCCCGACCACCAGCAACTCGCGACCGAGGTGTACGGCCGGACCCGAGTCTTCGTACAGGCCAGTCTGCGCGAGGGGTTCGGCCTGACACCGGTCGAGGCCATGGCCTGCGGTGCAACGTTGGTGACCACCGACAACGGTGGCTCGCACGACTACGGCATCGATGGGGTGACCGCTCGGGTGACGCCGCCGGGCGATCCGGAGGCCTTGGCCACCGCGACCGTCGGGCTGTTGAACGACGACGCCGAACGGCAGCGCCTCGGGCGAGCCGGTGTCGACCATGTGCAGCAGTTCCGCTGGGATCGCTCCGCGGAGAAGCTCGAGCAGTTTCTCGAGCGCTACCGGTCCGACCCGGCCGCGTTTCAGCACCCGGCCCAGTACTAAAGGACAGGTACCGGTTCTACCCGTCCGTTGGCGTGAAGATCGAGCGGAGCCACTCGGTGGCGCCGGGGTGATCGGCGAGATCCTTGCGCAGGTAGGTGACCTCGCCCTGGTCGAGGAACATCTTGCCCACGAAGAGTTCGTGGGTGGGGTCGAGCAGCCGGGCCGCGGTTCGGCGCGCCGACCGGGAGTCGTACTCGAGGTACAGCACCTTCACCGTCGGTAACAGGGGAGAGAGGCTCTGGAGGACGTCCTCCTCCACGCCTTCCACATCGACCTTGAGCACGTCGATGCTGGTCACGTCATGTTCGGCGGCCCAAGCCGCCGCGCTGCGAAGCTGCACGATCTCGTGCTCGTCGCCGTGCCACTCGGTCCGGATGACCGAGGACATGCCCGAATCGCTGCTGCCGAAGTAGAGCGGGAGCTCCTGGTCGGTGGCGTGGAGGCCGACCGGATGCACGACCACGTTGCGCAGCTCGGCGACGTTGCGCTCCAGCACCGCCCGCTGGGGACTGCCCGGCTCGAAGGCATGGACGGTGGCATCGGGGTAGTGGTGCCCGAAGTACACGGCCGCGGCTCCGCAGTTGGCCCCGACGTCGAGCACGACCCGCACGTCGTCGACGAACGACAGGATCGGGTAGGTCTTCCCGGCCAGGATGTCGCGGGCGACCCAATGCGATGCGATCGTCGGTTCGCACTCGAACTCGACCGTTCGGCCATCGAGATCGTCGAAGGAGGCCCGGAGCGTGCTCGGCGGCCCCGTGCTCTCGGTTGGCCCGGCTGGCCCAGTTGGCATCATGCTCCCAGTTGGCCCTGTTTCCGATTGGTGCGGCGCGGCTCGGTACCGCTTCACTTAGTGTGCTCGCCGTCGTTCCGTCGAGCAAAGCCGTTCAGTGAAGAGGAGCCCGTTCTTGGGCGATGAGCAGATCGTGTTCAACGTGGTGTGGACCGGCGAAGTGTTCCGCTACCTGCGCTACTTCGTGTTGAGCCAGTTCGACCACTGCGGCGCCCGCTATCGGTTCATCGCCAACGGATGCCCGCCGGATCAACTACCCCTGATGGAGGCCTTCGCCGAGCGCTACTCCGATCGCGTCCTCGACGTGTTCGCGATGGAGGGGGAGATGGTGCGGCACGGCTGGGCCCTCGATGCCGTCCTCGAGCAGCGAGATGACGGCCCGTACTTCGGGCTGATCGATCCCGACATCATCGCCAAGGGTCCGTTCGTCGACGATTTCCTCGCCATGCTCGACGACGACTGTTGGGTGGTGAGTTCGGGCCGAAGCGTATGGTCCGAATCCGATGTCATTCCCGAGGGTCACGTCGGTGTCAACGGCGAGTACTTCTACAACGCCGACGGGTTCGTGTTCGGCGCCCCTCACTTCGCCCTCTACCGCCGCGATCGGCTCGATGAAACCATGGCTCGGTGGAACATCGGGTTCGGCGAAGCCGGCAACGGGCTCAGCGATGCTGCGCGGCAGCGGCTCATCGAGTCGGGTCTGAACTACTGGATGTTCGACACCGGCAAGGTGGTGAATGCTTTCCTGCAACTCGATGGCGGAACGCTGCGCCACGTCGAACACGATTCGCTGCTTCACATCGGCGGCATCTCCCACCTGCTCGCGCCGGAGACCTTCGTCGAGGCGCAGGACGGCAGCGGCACGCAACCGGACTGGACACAACTCGATGGCATGGAGACCCGCGCCGCGATCGCCCGGTACACGGCATCGGTGCTGGGTGAACTGGTCGAAGGCCGCCCGGTACCGCCGCTGCCGGCCGGCGTCGGGCCTGACGTCGAGGCCAAGTTGCGCATGGTCCGCGCCGAGCTCATCGGGCTGCTCGACCGCTATGGCGACGAGGTCGGCGTTGGCCGGTAGTCGCTTGGGGTGGCCGGGCCGACCTCTGGTACCTTCGAGCGCTATCGAACGGCCGGGCGGACCCGTGTCATCACGCAGAAAGGGACGCGCCGATGGAGCTTGATCCGATCACTCGGGCGGTGAATCGACAGCTCGAGGGGTACACCAGCTTCTTCTACGACTGCTGGGTGAATCTGCGAATCAACGGCATCTCCGGTGACTACGCGGAGTTCGGCTCGTGGGGCGCAAACACCATGAACCTGTCGTATCAGGGCATGGCCAACGCCGGCGACGTCCGCCACATGTGGGCCTACGATTCGTTCGAGGGGCTGCCCGAGGCCACCGACGACCGCGACGACCATCCGGGGTGGCATCCCGGCAGCTCGGCCGGGCAGGGCGGCGTCGAGAAGTTCCACGAAGCGGCCGACCGGCACGGGATTCCGCGCGAGGCGTACACCGCGGTCACCGGCTACTACGACCAGACGCTGGCGCCGCTCGGCCCGGATGCGCCGCCCACCGACATCGCCTTGGCCTATGTCGACTGCAATATGTACTCGAGCGTCGTGACGGTGATGGATTTTCTGGCGCCGCGGCTCAAGCACGGCATGATCCTCGCCTTCGACGACTACTACTGCTGGACCCCGGAACGGGTTTCGGGCGAGCGCAGCGCACTGATCGAGTTCCAGAAGGCCAACCCGCAGTGGAACTTCGAGCGCTACAAGGACGTGCACCGCGCCGGCGTTGGTTTCGTGGTCGAGCACGCCGATCAGGTGCGGTGAGTGCCATGAGCGCGCCGCCGGCCGACGAGTCGCAGTACATCTTCAATATCGTGTGGACCGGTGATGTGTTCACTCACCTGCGCTATTTCGTGCAGAGCATCATCGCCCAGAGCAACGTGCGGTTTCGCTACGTGACCAACATGTGCACCCCCGATTCGGCTGCGGAGATCGAGGCCCACGCCGCGGCGCACCCGGACCGGATCGTCGAGGTGTACGAGGCTTCGGTCGACACCATGATCGCCCACGGACACTGCCTCGATCTCGTGCTCGACACCCGCGACGATGGGCCGTATTTCTGCTTCATCGACGCCGACATCAAGGCCGACGCCCCCTTCATGGCCGAGTTCATCGACCTGCTCGGCACCAACGACGCCGTGACCTCGGGCATCGAGGTATGGACCGACGACAACATCGTGCCGCCCGATCACATCGGCGTCGGCCTCGGCGGCCGCCACTTCTACCACCCCGACGGTTTCGTCTACGGCAGCCCGCACCTGGGGTTGTATCGGCGGGCGGCGGTCGATGCCACCCGGGCCAAGTGGGGCGTCGGCTTCGGTTCGGCCGGCAACGAGCTGACCGACGAGGTCAAGGCTCGGCTCGACGAGATGGGTCATCTCTACATGGCCTACGACACCGGCAAGATCTTGAACATCTTGTTCCAGGAGTGCGGTTTCACGTTCACTCATTTCGATCACCCGCAACTGCTTCACATCGGCGGCATGTCCCACTACCTGTCGCCACCGGAGTGGGACAAACGCAAGGGGGCCGACGGCGAACCGACCTGGACGACGTGGGCCGGCATGGAACCGCGAACCGGTGTCGCTCGCTTCACCGCCGCCATGGTTCGTGAACTCGCGGCCGGTCGCGGCGCGGCCGAGATCCCGCCGGGGCTCGACCCCGACATGGAGGCCCGCCTGGTGCGGGTACGGGCTGCGGTCATCGACCTCATGGAGCGCTACGGATCGTGACCGATGCCGATGCCCTCGCCGCGGTCATCGCGCAACAGATCGACGACTACGTCGCCCACAACGATCCGTACCTGATCGATCACACCGTGCAGATCACGTCATTCGGTGGCGTGGCCACGACCGCGCTGACCGCGTACCTCATCGATCACGGTCTGTCGTTGCCCAAAGGCCCGGGCCAATGGCCGTTCAAGCATCACCGGGTCGCGCCCCAGGCCGCCGATGTTCCCGACGGCTTCCGCGTGATCTACGTCGTCGGCGACCCCCGCAACGCGGTCCTGTCGCTGTTTCGCCGCAATTACCAGGTCGGTCACTACCGGTCGATGCAGGAGGGCGCCGAGGTCACGGCGGTGGTGGCCGAAACGCTCGAGTCGTTGGATTCGTATCTGGCCGCCGATCGCGACGTGTTCGACATCGCCGGCCACGTCGCCGCCTGGCGCAACCATCCCCCCGGCTACCCGGTGATGTTCCTCCGGCACGAGTATCTGCACGATGTGTGGCCCGGGGTGATGGAGTTCGTCGGTCTCGACCGTGCGTCCGAGCCGTTGCCCCGCCGCGAACGGGCCAGCAACTGGCGTGATCAGCCGGCTGAGGTGCAGGCCCGCCTCGAGGCGCTGCTCGGCGATGTCGCCCGCGAGATCGAGTCGTGGCCG
>JABDJW010000148.1 GCA_013002375.1 Acidimicrobiales bacterium
CGACCAGCCCGGGAACGACGCGCCGGTTGATGAGCCCGATGCGGCCCGGGCGCTCGATGACTTCTTCGATTCCGGCCCGAATGACCCCGTACGCCGGTTCGGGCGAACCCGTTCCTAGCGGCGCGGCATACCATCCGTCCGTTCGGGCAATCTGCGCCCTAGACTGCCGCCGACACATCGGCGTGCCGGTCGAGAGGTACTGGAAACCCAATGGCGACAAAGAAGACCGCTGCGAAGAAGGCAGCCTCCAAGAAATCGGCCGCAAAGAAGGCCACGGCGAAGAAGTCCACCGTCAAGAAAGCCGCGGCGAAGAAGGCCGCAAAGAAATCGGCCGCCAAGAAGGCCACGGCGAGGAAATCGGCCGCCAAGAAGGCCACGGCGAAGAAGTCGGCCGCCAAGAAGACGACCGCAAAGAAGCCGGCAAAGAAGAAGACGCCCTTCGACAAGAAGTTCCTCGATGCCCAGAAGGCGCTGCTGCTCGAGGAACGGGCCAAGTACATTCGCTCGGCCGACATGTACAAGAAGGAGGCCGACTCGCTGGTGGCCGACCGCGAGCCCGGCGATGTGCAGTTCGACGAGGAATCGGGCGAGGGCGACACGCTGGCGGTCGAACGCGAACGCGATCTCGCCCTCAGCGCCCAGGCCCGGGCCGCGGTCGATCAAATCGACGCCGCGCTCGAGCGCATTGCCGACAAGACGTACGGTATCTGCACCGTGTCGGGCCTGAGCATCCCCAAGGAGCGGCTCCGGGCCATTCCGTGGGCCGCCGAACGGGTGGAGTACAAAGCCGGCGGCCTCGGCCGACGGTGACAGTAGGTGCAGCCGGCGGCCTCGGCCGACGGTGACAGTAGGTGCAGCCGGCGGCCTCGGCCGACGGTGAGGCCACGCTCGTAGGCGGCTGCACAAGCCGGCTGCGTTTACGGCAGACTGGGCGGGTGTCGACCCACGATCCAGCCACCGCCGATGCCGCGCCCGACCGACCCCACGCCGGGCGTCGCGGTGCGTTGGCGGCAATGGCCGCGACCGGTGCCGTGGTTCTGGTTCTCGATCAGCTCACCAAGTGGTGGGCGGTCGAGGAGCTGACCGGCCGAACCATCGATGTGGTGTGGAAGCTGCGGTTCAATCTGGTACGCAACCCGGGCGTTTCCTTCAGCCTGGGCGAGGGGCTCGGACCCATCGTGGCGGTCGTCGCGGTACTGGTCGTCGGGTGGCTGACGTGGATGGCTCGCCGCCAGCATTCATGGGCTGCGATCGTGGCTCTGGGGTGTGTCGCGGGCGGAGCGCTGGGCAATGTGGTCGATCGGGTCTTTCGTTCCGACGACGGTTTCCTCGGTGGCGAAGTGATCGATTTCATCGATTTTCAGTTCTACCCGGTGTTCAACGTGGCCGACATGGGCGTCGTGCTCGGCGTGATCGCGCTCATTCTGCTGTCACTCACCGGTCGGCTGGTCGAGCCGGGCGCCGACACGGCCGACGCGACGACGAATGAAGCCGAGGCAGCCGCCGACACCCGGGACGATCAACCGGTCGAGTCGTGATCGAAGCCATTCCCGAAGCGCTCGTTGGCGAGCGCATCGATCGAGTGGTGGCGCTGCTGACCGGGCTCAGCCGATCGCAGGTGGTGCACCTGATCGAAAAGGCGGCGGTGACCTGCAACGAGCGGGTCGTCACCAGTCGGTCGCAGCGCGTCGAACTCGATGATGTCGTCGCCGTCGACTTGGCCGGCACGACCGACGGACCAGCGGTTGCCGCCGACCCAGCCATCGAAGTCGACGTGCTGTACGAAGACGATCACCTCGCGGTGCTCAACAAGCCGGCAGGGTTGGTCGTCCACCCGGGAGCCGGGAATCCGAGCGGCACGCTGGCCAACGGCTTGTTGGCCCGGTGGCCCGACATCGCCTCGGTCGGTGAGGCCGACCGTCCCGGCATCGTGCATCGGCTCGACAAGGGAACGTCAGGGGTGTTGGTCGTCGCGCTGAGCACAACGGCGTATGACGGGCTGGTCGCGCAGCTGGCTGCGCACGAGGTCGAGCGCACCTACCGGGCACTGGTGTGGGGCGACGTCGAAGGCACCAACGGGGTGGTGGAGGCCGCGATCGGTCGGTCGCGCCGCGACCCGACCAAGATGACTGTCACGCCCAGCGGAAAGCCGGCCCGAACCCGCTATCGCGTCGACCGGCGCAGCGAACGGCCGGCGCTGTCGTTGTTGACCTGTTGGCTCGACACCGGCCGCACCCATCAGATCCGGGTGCACCTGACCTCGATCGGGCACCCGGTGGTCGGCGACGCGAAATACCGGGGCGCGCCGCCGCCCGCCGGTGGGCTCGATCGGCCGTGGTTGCATGCTGCTCGCCTCCGCTTCACCCACCCGATCACCGGCGTTGAAGTCGATCAGGCCGCGCCCTTGCCCTCTGACCTCACGACCGTGCTGGATCGGCTGCAGCTGGTCTGAGCGAGTGCCGGTTCAGGGCGGAGCGGGTTCGACGTCGGGCCAGTCGGCATCGCCTCGGGCCATGGCCGCGATGTCGGCCAAGGTGAACGAGTCGAGATAGGTGCGCATGTGCGCGCCGGCGCCGGCCCAGATCGAGAGCAGTACGCACTGGCCCTCGTGATCGCAGGATCCCTCGGTGTGCGGCTCGGCAAAATCTCCGGCCACGATGGGCCCGTCGACGGCCCGGACGATATCGGCCAGCCGGATGTCCTCCGGCGCCCGGCTCAGCGTGTAGCCGCCGCCGACGCCTCGCTTGGACCGGACCAGTCCCGCGCCCTTGAGCGCGAGCAGAATCTGCTCGAGATAGGGCTGGGGGAGGTCCGTTCGTTCGGCGATGTCGCGCACCGACGTTGGCGTCTGGCCATCGGAGTGCAAAGCCATCGACAGCAGGGCTCGGCTGGCGTAGTCGCCTCGGGTGGAAACGCGCACCCCTGAACCTTACGGCACCGAACCGGCGACGCCCGCTTTCTCGCTCGCCGTGTTCTGGGGGGTCACCAATGCAGTGGTCGTTGCCTGGTCGTGGTGAACTTGGAGCGTGTCCAGTGCTCATTCGACTGCTCGTTCGACGCCGCCGGTGCTGCCCGACTATGCGGGAGGCTGCATCGCCAATGTGGTCCCCTCGTTGCTCGGCGCTGATCCGGCGCCGTCGTGGTTGCCCGAGGCGGCGGCCACCGCGGACCAGGTGGTACTGCTGGTGCTCGATGGCCTGGGCTGGCGGCAACTGCTCGACCGGGCCGGCCGGTGTCCCAATCTCGAAGCGATGGACGGCGGCACCATAACCAGCGTGGCGCCGAGCACGACATCTGCTGCTTTGACATCGATCGCGACCGGCCTGGCACCCGGCGCTCATGGCATCACGGGCTATCGCATGGCGGTCGAGGGGCAAGTGCTCAATACGCTCACCTGGTCGACCGCCTCGGGTGGTGCGATGGGGTCGCTCGAGCCGGAGCGGATTCAGCCCAACCCGGTCTTCCTGGGGGCGGCGCCGCCGGTGGTCAACAACGCCATGTTTGCCCGCGGCGGGTTCACGGCCGCGCACCTCGCCGGCGTGCGGTACGTCGGCTACCGGACGGTGTCGACCCTGGTGGTCGAAGTCGGTGCGCAGCTCCGAGCCGGAGAGCCGTTCGTGTTCGCGTACTATGACGGCCTCGACAAGGTGGGCCACGAGTTCGGGCTGGGCGAGCACTACGACGCCGAGCTCGTGGCGTGCGACCGGCTGGTCGGCGAGTTGCTCGGAGCGCTGCCACCCGGTGCCGCGCTCGTCGTGACCGCCGATCATGGCCAAGTCCACAGTGGTGCAGACGTGGTCGAGATCCCCGATGCGGTGACCCGGCACGTGGCCTATCAGTCCGGCGAGGATCGCTTCCGCTGGCTGCACGCCAAGCCCGGACATGCCGACGAACTGGCCGCAGTCGCTGCGGACGGATTGGGCGACTCGGCGTGGGTGCGGAGCCGAGCCGACGCGATCGCCGACGGGTGGTTCGGCCCCGAGGTCGGCGCGCCGGCTCAGCAGCGTTATGGCGATGTCGTGCTGGCGGCCCGGGGCACGGCGGCGTTCATCGACCCTGCCGATCCCGGCTCGGTCCGCCTGGTGGGCCGGCATGGTTCGCTCACGCCCGAAGAGATGCTCGTCCCATTGTTGGCCCTCGCTCGTTAAGTTGGACCGCGTGACCGAACCCGTCTCCGAACCCGTCTCCGAACCCGTCTCCGAACCCAGGCCTGTCTCCGAAGTCGACCATGTCCCCGAAACCACGCCGGGCTCGGTATCGGGTGAAGCGCTACGGCCCGATCGGATCGCAGCGCCCGGCGAATCGCTGCCGGGCGCCCCGACCTCGGCGGCGGCCTCGGCGTCCGACGACGACTCGGGCGAATCGGTCGATCAGCCGGCCAAGGTCATGCGGCTGGGCACGATGCTCAAGCAACTGCTCGATGAGGTGCGCGAAACCAGTCTCGATGAGGGCAGTCGCAACCGCCTGAAGGGAATCTACGAGACGTCGGTCAGCGAGCTCTCGTCGGCCATCTCGCCCGAGCTGGCCTCCGAGCTGGATCGTCTGACCTCGCCGTTCACCGATGATGGCGTGCCCTCCGCCGCCGAGCTCCGTATCGCCAAGGCCCAGCTGGTGGGGTGGCTCGAGGGGCTCGTGCAGGGCATCCAGGCCACGCTGTTCGCCCAACAGATGATGGCCCAGCAGCACCTGGCCAAGATGCAGCAGCAAGGCCAGCTCTCGCAGGGCGACGCCGGCGCCGGCCACGCGCGGCCGGGCACCTACCTGTAGCCAAACTTGCGGGCCGCCGACGTCGTCACCGCGCCGGCCGGCGGGAACGGTTTTTCTCAGGTTTGGCGGCGCATCGACCGTTCTACCTACGACGGATGGCGTATTCTGGCGGTGCGGACGACCTGATACCCATCCGTGTTTCGTAGTTACGTCCAGGCAGCGGCTGCCCCCGGGCCGAAAGAGGTCAAGACCCCATGGTCGGCACCAATCGAGAAGTCTCGATCGACAAGCGGAGGCCTTTCCCGTTCCCTGCCGAAGAGCGCTTCTGGGCGTATTCAAGTGGGGAAGCGGGGGCCTATTGCCTGGTCTTGGTCGATCGCGAACGGCACGACGACTCCATCCTGTCGCTGCCCATGCTCCGGACCGACATGCCATCGGCTCAGCTCTACCGGGCCGCGGTGTCACCCGATGGGGTGGAGGTCGCCTTCGAGATGCTCGAACCGGGCACCGACGTCTACCGCTACAACCAGCACACCGGCGAGCTGCGCTTGAGTGACAATGACGAGTGGCGGTCCTGGCGGCGCTGGAGCGCCCGGGTCCGCGATCGTTCCCAGAACCGATAGCCGGCGCCTGCGCGCCTTGGGGTAGACCTTCGCCGCCGAGGCGGCTAGGTTCGCCAAATCACCTCCATGTGATTTGCGTCCCCGTACGCTGGCCCACGCCGGGCCAGGAAACCTGGGCCAGGAAACAATGCCGTCGTCGTTCACCCATCTCCACGTTCACACCGAATACTCGATGCTCGACGGTGCGGCGCGCCTCGGCGAGTTGGTGGCCGCCGCGGCCGCCGATGGTCAGCCCGCGCTCGGCATCACCGATCACGGCAACATGTACGGCATCCTCGACTTCTACAAGGAGTGCCGCAAGCAGGGCATCAAACCCATCCTCGGTACGGAGGCCTACATGGCCCACGATCACCGCACCGAGAAGCCCTCACGGCGCGGCAGGGTCGATGATTCCGGCGGCGACACCGAGGGTGGCAAGAAGCTCTACTACCACCTCACGATCCTGGCCGAGAACAACACCGGGTACAAGAACCTGATTCAACTGGCCAGCCGGGCCTTCATGGAGGGCTATTACTACAAGCCTCGCGTCGACTGGGAGGTGCTGAGCGACCACGCCGAAGGCCTGATCGCCACGACCGGGTGCCTCGGCGGTCAGGTGCTCCAGGCGCTGCTCAAGGACGACTTCGACGAAGCGATCAAACGGGCCGCCCGTCTGCAGGACATCTTCGGCCGCGATTCGATGTTCGTCGAGATCCAAGACCACGGCATCCCCGAACAGCACAAGACCAACCCGCAGCTCTTCGAGATCGCCAAGAAGATCGGCGCGCCGCTCCTGGCCACCAACGACAGTCACTACGTCCACCGCGACGATGCCGTGTCGCACGATGCGCTGCTGTGCGTGCAGACCGGTTCCCTCATCTCCGATCCCGACCGGTTCAAGTTCCACGGCAATGACCACTACCTGAAGACCGCGGGCGAGATGCGCCGATTGTTCAGCGAGATCGAGGTCAGCTGCGACAACACGCTGTGGGTGGCCGAACGGTGTGACGTCGAAATCGAGTTCGGCGAACCCCAGCTGCCCAATTTCCCGCTGCCCGACGGCTTCGAGACCGATGACGACTACCTCCTGCATCTGACCATGGAGGGGGCCAAGAAGCGATGGGGAAGCGGGCTCACCGACGCCATCACCGATCGCCTGGTGTTCGAACTCGACGTCATCAAGAACATGGGCTTCAGCTCCTACTTCTTGATCACCTGGGACATGATCAAATACGCCCGCGACACCGGCATCCGGGTCGGGCCCGGCCGAGGTTCGGCCGCCGGTTGTGCGGTCGCCTACTGCCTCTGGATCACCGATCTCGATCCCATCAAGTACGACCTCCTGTTCGAGCGGTTCCTCAACCCGTCGCGCATCTCGATGCCCGACATCGACATGGACTTCGACTCGCGTTACCGCGATCAGATGATTCGCTACTGCGCCGAGAAATACGGTCGTGATCATGTGGCCCAGATCGTCACCTTCAGCCAGATCAAAGCGCGCGCCGCGGTGCGCGACGCGGCCCGCGTGCTCGGCTACCCGTACTCGGTCGGCGACAAGGTGGCCAAGGCCATGCCGCCGCTGATCATGGGGCGCGACACGCCGCTCGGGGCGTGCCTCGAAAAGACCGAGAAGTACGCCGATGGGTATGCGATGGCCGGCGAGCTGCGCGACATGGTGGCGGCCGAACCCGATGTCGCGAAGGTGGTCGAGGTCGCTCGCGGCCTCGAGGGTCTGCGGCGCAGCGATGGCATCCACGCCGCCGCGGTGGTGATCACCAAGGAGCCGCTCACCGAATACCTGCCGATCCAGCGCAAGCCCGAATCGGGCAAGCCGATCGAAGAAGCACCGGTCGTCACCCAGTACGAGATGAACGGTGTCGAGGAACTCGGCCTGCTCAAGATGGACTTCCTGGGGCTGCGCAACCTCGATGTCATCGACGACGCGCTCGGCCTGATCGAGGGCACGCGGGGCGAAACCGTCGACATCGACGCGGTCGACCTGGAGGACGCCAAGACGTATGAGCTCCTTTCGGCCGGTGACAGCATCGGCGTGTTCCAGCTCGAGTCCACCCCGATGCGGGCTCTGATGCGGTCGCTCCAGCCCGAAACGTTCGACGACGTGGCCGCCTTGGTGGCGCTCTATCGGCCGGGTCCGATGGAAGCGAACATGCACAACGACTACGCCGATCGCAAGAACGGTCGGAAGCCGGTCGAGTTCTTGCACGAGGACGCAGCCGACATCTTGGGCGAGACCTACGGGCTCATGATCTACCAAGAGTCGATGATGCGGGTGGCCCAGAAGTTCGCCGGCTACTCCTTGGCCGACGCCGATTCACTGCGCAAAGCCTGCGGCAAGAAGATCCGCGAAGTCATGGCCAAGGAGAAGGTCAAGTTCATCGAGGGTTGCGAATCGACCGGTTACGGCACCGACCTCGGCGAGCAGTGGTGGGAAATCATCGAACCCTTCGCCGACTATGCCTTCAACAAGAGCCACAGCTACGGGTACGGGTTCATCGCCTATCAGATCGCCTATCTCAAGGCCCACTTCCCGGTCGAGGACCTCTCGGCCCTGCTCACCAGCGTCAAGGGCAGCCTCGAGAAGGCGGCCATCTACCTCAACGAGTGCCGGGTCATGGGTATCGACGTCGTCGTGCCCGATATCAATCTGGCCGAATCCGACTTCAACCCCCTACCCACCATCACTTCCGACCCGGGAGGAGATGCTGGCGCGAGTCCCGGCACCATCGTGTTCGGGCTCTCGGCGGTGCGCAACGTGGGCGAGGGCTTGGTCGAGCTCATCCTGGCCGAGCGTAACGAGAACGGTCCGTTCGTCGACTTCTACGACTTCTGCGAGCGCGTCGATCTGACCGTCTTGAACAAGCGCACGATCGAATCGTTGATCAAGGCCGGGGCGTTCGATTCGGTCGGGCATCCGCGCAAGGGCCTCCTGCTGGTGCACGAGCAGATCATCGATCACATCGCCGCCCGGCGCCGAGAACACGACATGGGCGTGATGTCGTTGTTCGGCGAACTCGAAGACGGCGACGCCCCGGCCTTCGACGAAAGGGCCCGTGTCGAATCGATCGAGTTCGACAAGATGATCAAGCTGCGGTTCGAAAAGGAGATGCTGGGCCTGTACATCAGCGACCATCCGCTGATGGGTTACGAATCCGCGCTTCGGCGCCGAACCGACGGCACGATCCTCGATCTCACCGATTCCGAGGACGGCGCTCGCAAGAGGATCGGCGGCGTGGTCACCAACCTCCAGAAGAAGTACACCCGCAAGGGCGATCTCATGGCGGTGTTCGAGCTCGAGGATCTCGAGTCCTCGATCGAAGTGATGGTGTTTCCCCGCTCGATGACCGAACACGGGCACAAGCTGGCCGAGGACAGCATCGTGGTGGTGTCGGGCCGAGTCGAGGCCCGCGACGACCTGCCGAAGCTGTTCCTGTCCACGGTCGACGTCTTCGACACCGACTCGATCGCCTCCACGCCTCCGGTTCGGGTCAAGCTCGGCTCGGTCGGATTGAGGGACACGACGATCGACCGGCTGAAGGAACTCCTGCTGCAGCACCCCGGCCAATCGAACGTCTTCATCGAGCTGGGTCCGACCAAGTCGCTCCGACTGCCCGATCAATTCAACGTCGACAGCCGGAGCGGCGTGGTCGGCGGACTCCGTGAGCTGTTCGGCGCCGACAACGTCTCGATCGAACGCCCGGCGGTCGTGTAAGGATGCGAAGGTATCCGGTGGCGTTGGGTCTGATTTGACCGCGAGGGGCGACGTTGTGAGCGCCAGCGAGCAACTCGATGGAACGCGAAGCGTTCCCGGCCACGCTCGGACCGCTTTTGGCGCGGCGACTGCCACATTGCGTGAAGTTGCGATTTGGCCAAAACGCGGCTGCAATGGAGGGGCCGGAAACACCGAGAATCCAGGGAGCCAATAGCGCAATGGCAATCGAAGTCGAGACCAAAGATTGCACGTCGCTGAGCGACGCCGAGATGGAGGAAATGGCCGACATTTCCGCCGAGGGTCCCAACACTGTCGATGTCGGAGTGCTCAGCAAGCAGGCCGAGGCCTGGGTGTTGGTCACCGAAGCGCGCGAGAACGGCAAGCTCAAGGGTTACTCGTTCTGCACGCTCGAGCGTATTGGCGGCACCCCGGCGGTGATCATCGGGCTGGCCTCGGTGAAGCGCGCCTCCAAGCGCGATTCCGTCCTCCGGGCAATGATGACCGACCAACTGCGCCGGGCCGTGCTGGCCTTCCCCGACGAAGACGTCGTCGTGGGCACTCGCTTCAACGATCCGTCCGGGTTCGAGGCCTTCAAGTCGCTGCACGATCTCGTTCCGCGGCCCGACCACAAGGCTTCCGGCGAGGAGCGAGCGTGGGGCCGCCGCTTCGCCAAGCGCTTCGGTATCGAAACCGCCCGGTACGAGGATCGCATCTTCACCGCCCGCGGCGACGGCCCGCCGTGCGTGTTCGATCACAGCAGCCTGAAGCCCGAGAAGATCAACCCCGACGTGGCCGCCTTGTTCGATCAGCTGACGATCGACAATGGCGACGCGCTGGTGGCATTCGGCTGGGCGCTGGCCGAAGAACTCGAAAAGCTGGGCTGAACCTTTCCGCCCAGCGACATGGATTTTGCTGAGGCCGCGTTCTACGACGTCCTGCGTCGGCGGCGCATGGTGCGCAACTACACCGCTGATCCGATCGATCCGGATGTGCTCGATCGCGTCGTCGCCGCGGGCTTGCGCGGCCCGTCGGCGGGCAATACGCAGGGCGCCGATCTGCTCGTCCTCACCGGCGACGCCGTAGCGCGCTACTGGAGCACCACGTTGCCGTCGCAGCGCCGGGCCGAGTTTCCCTGGCCCGGCTTGCTGCGAGCGCCCGTGTTG
>JABDJW010000129.1 GCA_013002375.1 Acidimicrobiales bacterium
GGCCGACCGGCAGCGGGTGGCCGCCCTTCTGGGGCGCGATCTCGAGGGGTGGGGGACCTAGTCCTCCACTCCAGGCGCGGCCTGGTTCGCCCCCCGATGGACCGGGGCTCGAGTCGGCAATCGGGGCACCCGCCAGTAGGCGGCGAGGCTCGGGCCCCGCCGAATTCGACCGAGCCGGGCGCCGAGCTGGCGGGCCAGCACGAACGGGGTGTTCACGATCGCGCCGAGCCCGAGTAGCGCCCGCACCAACCACATCGGTGCGCCCCGCATGTCGAGAAGCGTGAGGCTGGCCGCCCAGGCGGCCAGGTAACGCTCGTCGACCCTCGCCTGGTCGCGAAAGGCACCGTGACCGATGTCGTGGCGCACGACCAGATCGGGGTGGTACCGGCGCGCGACGCCGAGCCGGTGGGCTCGGTGCTGCCATTCCGCATCCTCGACGTACATCCCGAACCGTTCATCGAGGGGGCCGATCGTTGCGAAGGTGGCGCGGGTGAACCCCAGGCAGGCGCCGCTCAACCAGTCGACGTCGACCGGTTCGGTGGCCGGCTGATGGTCGAGACCCCGGAGCCGACGGTCGAGAGCCGGTGCCAGTCGCAGTGGAACGAGGAACTCGAGCAGGAGCGATCGCTGGGTGGGAAAGGGCCGTTGTTGATCCACCTGGGGCCCCTCGCCGCTGTCGATCTGTGGTCCGTGGATCGCTTCGGGCTCTGCGACAACTCGTTCGTGCAGCCCGGCGACCATCGTCGGGTCGACGCAAAGGTCGGCATTGAGGACGAGCACGACCTCGTGGTGCGCGTGCTCGACGCCGGTGTTGACGGCGGCCGCGAAGCCGCCGTTGGTCGAGCGCCGGTGATAGCGAACCGCACGGTGCCATTGCTCGATGTCTGCCGGCGGTGGTTCGGGGTGGGCGTCGTCGACCACCACGATCTCGGCGATTGCGGGCACGGCCTGGAGATCGGTCAGGAGCCGGTGAACGTATTCCCACCCGCCATAGACCGGCACGACCACCGAGATCCGGGCCAGCCCGGGGGGAATGAGCCCTGGGGGAGTAGGCGCTGGGGGAGGAGGGGCCACGACCCACCGAATGGTAGGGGTCGCCTGCCCCTTGCGAAAGACGAGACGGCCCCTTGCGAAAGACGAGACCGGCCGTCACAATGGCCCTTCTCCCGTTGATGTGATGGCCCGGCGCGGCCTGATTGGCGCAATGCAGCTACTCCGACCATGGGCCAACAGCTCATGGACTCCCGAAAAGCCACCGCCGCCCCTGCGGTTGTCGGCCTATGAACGGCTCCCGCTGGCGCTGTACATCGGGCTGACGCTCAGCGCCCTGTTCCTGCCCGCACTCCAGTACACGATGGTGATGGGCGCGGCCCTGCTCGCCCTGTACCTGTTCGGGGCGCCAACGAGCCATGTCGGTCTCAACACGCTGTTGTGGCCGGTCGGCATCATCGTGCTGTTGGGCACGCTGGGTATTTTCGCCGAGGATCATCAGACCAACTTCATCATCCGCGACTACTGGCTCTACGTCCGGCTCGCCATGATCCTGACGCTCGGGTTCAACTTCGGCGCCCGCCTGCGGCCGGTGATCTTCCTCCGCTGGACCGTCCGGATGGCGATCGCGGTGAGCGGCTACCACATCTATCAAGTGATCGCGAGCGGAAGTTCCTTCACCGGATCGGCTCGAGCATTCCGCTCCCAGGTCGGCCGGGGCCACACCCTTCCGGTGGTGGCGCTCGCCGTGGTGTTCACCTGCTACCGCTACTCGCGCCTGCGCGACCTTCGCCTGCGCAGTCACGAGATCATCATCGCGGTCTGGCTGTCGGTGGCGTCGGTGGTGTTGTCGTTCTCCCGGGTGCGCATCGCGGCGTTGCTGCTGATAACGGTGGCGCCGTTGCTCGTGGCGACCCTGCAGGCGCGGCCGGTCTTCCGGCGGCGTATCTCGGTGCTTCGGGTCTTCGCCCTGTTGGCCCTCGTGCTCGGTGCGGGCGGCTACGCATTGTTCTCCACCAACGTCGGTTCTGACTTCAGCGACAAGGTCGGCCGCAGCTTCTCCGAGCTCACCTCCGACGAATTCGCCGACCGGGCCGAGATCAACGAGCGGTGGCGGTCGTGGGAGCGTCAGCGGGCCTGGGACACCTATGAGGGCGCACCTCCGCTCACCTTCATGTACGGCTTCGGATTCGGGCAGCTCATCGACTCCGAGGTCGGCTTTGAGTTCGATGGCGAGATCTTGCGCTTTCTGCCGGTGATCCATGACGGTTTCACCCTGACCTACGTCAAGGTCGGGGTGTTCGGTCTGGCCGCACTGTTCTGGGTGCACTACGTCCTGTGGCGAGCCGGGCGGGTGGTCGCCCGCCGGCTCGACGACTTCGAATCGGTCATCGGCTCGATCGGCATGTGGTCGGTCGTCGCGTTGATACTGATTACCCCGGCCGTCAACGGCGTCTTGAACTATCTGATGGATCCGCTGACGATCTTCGCCGCTGCGTCGGTCGCCATGGCCTACCGCTCGGGGCAAACCGTGGTCGTCGATCCGAAGATCGGCCAGACCGTCGCAGCTCGACGCTGATCAGCCGCATATCCTGATCGGGGCGAAGTGCGGCGAAGCCGCAGTTGAGGAGTGTCGTGCGCGTCTTGGTAACCGGAGCAACGGGCTACATCGGTAGTCACTCGGTCGTCGAACTGTTGGCTCACGGCCACGAGATCATCGGCGTGGACAACTACTGCAACTCGAGCCCGACGGTGGCCGATCGCATTCGCGAAGTCGTGGGCTCCGATGCGCCGTTCGAGATGCACGAGCTCGATCTGTGCGATGTCGCCGCTACCGATGCGCTCTTTGCCGCGACCGAGCCCGACGCGGTGATTCACTTCGCCGGCCTGAAGGCGGTGGGCGAGTCGATCACCGAGCCACTGCGATACGACCAGGTCAACCTCGGTTCGACGATGTCGCTCGGCGCGGCCATGAAGAACCATGGTGTCGATCGCATCGTGTTCTCGTCGTCGGCGACCGTGTACGCGCCGACCGACGTCCTGCCCCTACGAGAGGACGCGCCGACGGGTCCGATCAACCCGTATGGGCGCACCAAGCTCTTCATCGAGGACATGCTGCGGGACTGGGCCGATGCGTACGGCTGGCGGGTCATTTGTCTGCGTTACTTCAACCCGGTCGGAGCCCATGCGTCAGGCCGGCTGGGCGAGGCGCCGGGAGGCGTTCCGGCCAATCTGGCGCCCTACATGCTGAGCGTCGCCTCGGGCGAGCGCGAGGTCCTGTCGATCTATGGCGACGACTATCCAACCGAGGACGGAACGTGTCGCCGTGACTACGTGCACATCGTCGATCTCGCCGAAGGCCATGCCGCGGCCATCGAAGCGCTGGACGAGCCGGGGTGGGAGGTCATCAACCTCGGCACCGGCAACCCGACCTCGGTCTTCGAAGCGTTGCACGCGGCGAATCGCGCCGTCGGTTTCGAGATCAACCACAAGATCGTCGATCGGCGCCCCGGCGACGCTCCCGACAGCTACGCCGATGCATCCCTGGCCAAGCAGCGTCTGGGTTGGACGGCGGAGCGGACCATCGACGAGATGTTCACCGATGCGTGGCGCTGGGAACAGGTGCGTCGAACGCTCTAGTGGCGGACCGCGCGAACCCCACGGGGCTGGGCCCTGCGAGGCTGAGCACTGCGGGGTGAGGACTGCGGACCTCAGGCGCTCTTCGACTGCCGGGCGCGGCGCCTGGCATCGCGCGCCGGCTCCTCGGTGACCCCGTTCTCGGCGTCGGCCCGAGCGACCTCGGCAGGAGCGCCGACCTCTGGTTTGGGGTCGTCCTTCTTTGTCGGGTTCTTGGCCGCGCGCTTCCTGGCCTCGTTCTTGGCCTCGAGCTTGGTCTTCGGTCGGCCGACGGCCCTGGCGGCGTTCTTGCCCTCGAGCTTGTTC
>JABDJW010000196.1 GCA_013002375.1 Acidimicrobiales bacterium
ACGTAGACCTGACCCCATCGTGGGGATGACCCCATTGTGGGGAGGCATCGCTGGTGTGCGTGGCGGGCGATGAGGGCCGGTGGGCTGGAAATGTGGAGCCGAGGGCGGTAGCACAGGGTGGAATTCATCGACACGACACACCGGCGCGTGCCGGGGGGACCACGAGTGGCAGATCAAACCAGCACCGCCGAGCATCACATCGTCATCTCGGCCGACACCCATTGTGGCGCCGACCTCCGGTCCTACAAGCCGTACCTGGAGAAGAAGTACCACGACGACTTCGACGTGTGGGCAGACCACATGGAACAACAGGCCGAGGCGATGGCCGAACGAATGGCCGCGGGCGGTCGATCCATGCGCAACGTCGGCATCGACGGCGACCCAGCAGTCGACGCCGACCGCAACTTCGGCAGTGAGCGCCGACTACGAGAGCAGGAAGCCGACGGCGTCGTCGCCGCCGTCTTGTTCCCGAACACCCAACCACCGTTTGCCCCGGCCGCGGCAACCGCCTTCGAGGCCCCTCCCCTCGGCGACAACTACGCCCACCGCTGGGCCGGCCTGCAGGCCCACAACCGGTGGCTGGTCGATCTGGTGGCCGACGCGCCGGAACGCCGCGCCGGTATTGCCCAGATCAACCTGTTCGACATCGATGCTGCCGTCCAGGAGATCGAGTGGGCGGCCGAGAACAACCTCCGCGGCGGCATCCTGTTGCCCGGCGCCCCACCCGATTCGGGCCTCGACCCGCACTACGCGGCCAAGTACGACCGCATCTGGGCCGCATGCGCGGCCAACGACCTGCCGCTCAACTGCCACGCGGGCGGTGGTAGCCCGAACTACGGCGATCACTTCCCGGCCTCACTGGCCATGTTCATGCTGGAAGTCACGTGGTGGAACCAACGGGCCACCTGGCTCCTACTGTTCAGCGGCGTGTTCGAACGGCACCCCAACCTGAAGTTCGTCACCACCGAGAGCGGCACGGCCTGGGTTCTCGACACCTTGCAGCGCCTCGATGAGTTCTACACCCGGATGAAGTTCGGCAAGTACGGCTCCGAGACCGTTATCGGCGGCATGGCAGTGGCCGAGATGTCGATGAAGCCGAGCGAGTACTGGCAGCGCCAGTGCTACATCGGCGCCAGCTTCCTGCGCCCGATCGAGATCGGCCTGCGCCACTCGGTGGGCATGGGCAACCTCATGTGGGGCTCCGACTACCCGCACATGGAAGGCTCGCACCCGTTCACGAAGCAGCATCTCAAGCTGACCTTCGGCGGTGTGCCGATCGAGGAGACGACGCAGATCCTCACCACCAACACCGCCGAGATCTACAAGTTCGATCTCAAGCGGCTGGCCCCGTTGGCCGAACAGTTCTGCCCGACCAAGGACGAGATCTTCGCCGGCATCACCTACGCCGAGATCCCCGAGGAAGCCAAGAGCTGCCCGGGCCTCCAACCTCACGCGCAGATACAGGGAAGCTAGCGATGCCGATCGATCCGTTCGCGCCCGCCCAACTCGGGCCGATCACGATCCGAAACCGGTTCATCAAAGCCGCCACCTTCGAAGGCATGTCCGAGAAGAACAAGGTCACCGACCGCATCATCGACTACCACATGGCCGTTGTCGACGGTGGCGTCGGCATGACCACGCTCGCCTACTGCGCGGTGTCCGAGGATGGCCAGGGGGCGCCGAACGAGATCATCGTCACGTCCGACGCGCTCGACGGGCTCACCGAGTTCGCGGCCCGAGTCCACGCCACCGGCGCGTCGGCTTCGATCCAAATCGGGCATGCCGGTCCCGTTGGTATCACCTCCGGTGGAGGATGGGCGCCGTCGCGCATCTTCGCTCCGCAAGGGCTGCGCTTCACCAAGGCCGCCGACGAAGCCACGATCCGGCGAATCATCGATGAGTTCGGCGACGCGGCCGAAGTCGCCGTCGATGCCGGGTTTGATGCCATCGAACTGCACTTCGGGCACGGGTACTTTCCCAGTTCGTTCATGAGCCCCTGCATGAACCGCCGCACCGACGGGTGGGGCGGAACGCTCGAGAAGCGAGCCCGGGTGGCCCGCGAGATCGCCCAGCTGGTTCGCGACCGGGTCACCGACCGCATCGCGGTGATCGCCAAGCTGAACATGGCCGACGGCGTCGACGGCGGTCTGTGGCTCGACGAAAGCGTCCAGATCGCCCGGCTCCTCGAGGCCGACGGCACTCTCGACGCGCTCATGCTCACCGGCGGCAGCTCGTTCGAGAATCCGATGTACACCTTCCGGGGCGCGGCGCCGATCGCGGAGATCGCTGAAGTCTTCCCGCAACCGATGAAGACCGGGTTCAAGCTCTTCGGCAAGCGGTTCCTGCCCGAGTACCCGTTCGACGAGGCCTACTTCCTGCCCTACGCCCGCCAGTTTCGCGACGCCCTGTCGATGCCGTTGATCCTGCTCGGCGGCATCAACCGCTTCGACACTGCCCAGCAGGCCCTCGACGAGGGGTTCGCCTTCGTGGCCATGGCCCGAGCCCTGCTGCGCGAACCCGACCTCCTGAACCACTGGAAGGCCGGCGACCACCACGAGGGCATCTGTATTCACTGCAACAAGTGCATGCCCTCGATCTACGAAGGCACCCATTGTGTGCTCGTCGCGCCCTCGATCCGCCCGGGGCACCGCGCATCCTCCGACAACGCGAGAGCGACCTAGCCGAAGACCTCGGCGATGCGCTCGATGGTGGCCGGGCTGTGGGGAGGCGCCAGGGAGAAGATCGTCAGGTCGATGCCGAGGTCTTCCAGCACCGCAACCTGATCGGTCTTGGTGATCGGATCGTCGTCCGGGCCCAGCGCGATCTGCAGGGAGTTCATGATCTCAGCCGGATCGCGGCCGACGTCGGCGCAGTGTTGATCGAGGACGGCGCGCTTGTGCTTCCACACCTCGGGATCGGCCCAGGGAAGGTTCCAGTGCTGGGCGAACCGCGCCACCGCCCGCAGCGTGCGCTTCTCGCCGCCGCCGCCGATGACGATCGGCGGGTGGGGCTTCTGAACGGGATCAGGGGTGCAGCGAGCATCGGTCAGGTACACATACGAACCGTGCAGCGTCGACATCTCGTTCGACAACAAGGCGATGATCGCTTCCACTCCCTCGTCGAACATGTCGAAGCGATCGGTGAGGGTTGCGCCGAGCGAGATGCCGTAGGCGTCGGCTTCCTCTTCGTTCCAGCCGGCTCCGAGCCCGAGTTCGAGCCGCCCGCCGGACACTTCGTCGAGGGTGGCGGCCATGTTCGCGGTGATGGCGGGATGCCGATAGGGCATGCCATTGACCATCGAGCCGATGCGGATGCGGTCGGTCGCCTGGGCCATCGCGCTGAGCGTGACCCAGGCTTCGAGGCAGGGCCCGGTCGGGTCACTGAAGATCGGATAGAAGTGGTCGAACACCCAGGCCGACTCGAAGAGTTCGATCTCGTCGGCTGCCTTCCACACCGCCAGCATGTCGGCAAACGTGGTGTGCTGCGGAGCGGTCTTGATGGCGAATCGCATGGTCGATCGTACCGCGCCGCCCCGAGTCGATGCCCGAGATCTGGACCTAGGAGCGAACGAAGCGGCCGTCGTCGGTGGCCTCGGCCTCGCCTCGGGTGAGCATCCGCTGCAGGTGCAACTCGGCCGATCGCTTCTCGACCGAATCGGCAAACGTGTGCTGCACGTGGGGTCGGTAGATGAAGCGACGGGCCACCATGTCCGCGACCGAACGCGGTTCGGCCAAGAACTCGAGCATGGCGTCGTGGCGGCGGCCGATGACCGCGTGAAAGGCATCGAGCAGCGCCAGGAAGTCGTTCCGGCCCTCGATGATGCCCTTGTGGTGGAAGGTCACGTAGAAGTCGGCGTCTTCCTCGCGCACCTGCACCAGGCTGGCCTCGAAGTCCTCGAGATCGGACCACACGTCGCCGTAGTAAGGGCCAAAGCCGGTGAGGTCGATGTCGGACAGGAAGAACACGCCGCCGGTGATCCGAAACCCGCTGTGACCGCGCGTGTGACCGGGAAGATGGACCGCTTCGAGCCTCGTTCCGCCGCCGAGATCGAAGACGTGCCCGTCGCCGAATCCGGTGGCGTCGGGCCGGGGCGTGTAGTGAAAGTGCTCGACCAGTTCAGCCCCGAACGCGGCGCGTGTATCACCCTCGAGCCCGTAGATGTCGAGCAACCCGTCGAGGCTGTGCGCGGCGAGGAGATCGTCGTGATGGATGTGGACCCGGGCGTTCGGGTACAGCCCGTTGCCGGCCACGTGATCCTCATGGCCGTGGCTGTTCACCACCGCATCGATGGGTAGTGCGCCGCCGTGCTCGACCACCGTGACCGACGGGTCGATGATGACCGTCTCCGCCGCCCCGGTGACCAGCACCGAGTTACCGGAGGGGTACCGACCGACGTCGGCGCCCGGAAGAACCCGGACGGCGGCGGTCAGCTGCTGTACGTCCACGGGCCAGGCGGCGGCCACTACGGCCACCGCCCCGCCACGCGACGAACCAACCCGCTAGAGCGGGGTGACGTTTTCAGCCTGCGGGCCCTTGCGGCCTGGGCCGATCGTGAACTGCACTTGCTGACCCTCGGTGAGGGTCTTGAATCCCTGCGACTGGATAGCGCTGAAGTGCACGAACACGTCCTCGCCGCCTTCGCGCTCGATGAATCCGAAGCCCTTCGATTCGTTGAAGAATTTCACGGTTCCGGTGATTTGCTCTGACATGTTTTTGCCTTGCTTTGTACTTGAGTAACGCTGACAAACAAGGCGGCGCGAACGCCTCCGAGATGAATCAACTGCGATGAGCCTACCTCCGGCGAACCCCCTACCGCTCCACAGACCGGCGGCTATTCGCAAAATCAGGCGGCGGGCAGCTCGTTCCCGAGCCCGATGGGGCTTGGCCACGTCGAAATCGGCAATGGCACCCGTGACGTCGCCATCGACGCCGCGGGTGCATGCACGCGTTGTCGACCGAACCGGCGCCGGGCCTGACGAGATGGGCCGTGACGAGCCCGCTGTCAGATGAGCGAGGGCGTGGGGTTCTCGATGTCGAGCAGCTTGGCCAGCGCTTCGGTGACCATGTTGCCCACCGCTGGGTTCATCTCCTCGGGAACCAACCCGGCCTGCACGAGACGATCGCCCAGGCGGATGAAGATCGCGGCGAAGCGCATTGCGCCGAAGACCTCCCAGTAGTGCGGGTTCCGCACCTCACGCCCCGAGGCTTGTTCGTAGATCGCGATCATCTCCTCGCGGGTCGGGTAACCCTCCATTCGATCGACGCCGATGTCGTCGAAGCTCATGCGATCGAACATCAGCCACCAGCCGACGTCGGCCTCGGTGGGCGACAGCGCGCACGCCTCCCAATCGACGACAGCGGCGGCCTGATAGTCCTGCCAGATGATGTTGCCGATCCGGGCATCACCCCAGCTGAGGCCCACCCGTTCGTCGTGCGGATCGTTGGCCACCAACCAGTCGAGCGCGGCATCCATCACCGGATGCGCCCGGCCGTCCAGCTCGGCGGTACAGAAGTCGCGATAGAGCTGCAGTTGCACCGCCTGGGTCGGCTCGCCGGTGCCGCTCGCGTCGAGCCAGTCGAGACCGGCCGCTCGCCAGTCGATGCCGTGGATGCCGGCCATCGCCCCGAGGCCCGAGTCGATCAACCGGCGCCGCTCGGCCGGGGTGGCCTCGTCGACGAGGAAGCCGGCCTCGGTGTAGCGGGGCGTGTCGGCCGGAACCACGCCGTCGATGAAGTCCATGACGAAGAACGGCTGGCCGAGCAGATCAGCACTCGGCTCGAACGCGACGAGGCCGCAGATCGGCACGGCCGAGTTCTGGGCCACCGCGGCCATGATGTCGTGCTGAAGCTGCACCGATACGGCACAGGCCGGGGTCTGCACCGGGAACATGCCACCGTCGGGAGGTTCGATCCGGCCGACCTGGCGTTGGGTGTGTTCACCCCCGTCTGCGTCGGTCCAGTGCGTGGAGAACATCACGGTTTCATTCGAGAACCCGGTGGCTTTCGGGATGTCGAGGTCCGTGATCGTGATGTTCGAGCGGTCGGGATAATGCTTCGCGTACCAGGCCGCCAAGGCGTCGTTGTACGCGCTGCGATCCTTGTGGAATTTGGGCGCACCCATCTCGGAGTCGTCGTCGGCGGTTGCTTCTGGTTCGTCGCTGGGCATCGGGTGACCCTATTGCGGTTGGTTCGAGGCCTTCAAGACGTGCGGCCGCACGAAACCGGTACCACCGGAGGTGATTTCGTTCGGACGACGTCGGGTTTCTAGGATCGGCCCACACCGACATGAGCGAAAGGGACGCATGGCTCCGATCTACGAAGCATCCTCCTTCTGGGATCTGGTCGAACAACGGGCCGCGACGTCGGCCGACGACCGCTTCTTGTTGCAGGGCGACGACACCGTTGTCACGTTCGGTCAGTTTCGCGATCGGGTCGAGCGGGTGGCGGCCGGCCTGGCCGAGCGGGGCATCGTCGAGGGAACGCCAGTGGTGTGGCAGCTGCCCACCGCGATCGACTCGATCGTGGCCGCCACCGCGCTGAGCCGGCTCGGCGCGGTGCAAACCCCGATCATCCACTTGTACCGGGAGAAGGAGGTCGGCTTCTGCATCGACCAAGCCAAACCGGCGATGGTCATCGTGCCCGGCACGTGGGGCGGCCATGACTATGTCGCGATGGTCGAGGGCCTGGTCGGCCCGAGTACGGCGGACCGCCCCCAGATTCTGGCCATCGATCAGGGACTGCCCGAGGGCGATCCG
>JABDJW010000209.1 GCA_013002375.1 Acidimicrobiales bacterium
GCCCGAGAGAGGCCAAGAGCCAGAGAAGGAGCAGGGTGCCCGACAAACGCATGACCGAAGACGAGGTAGTGGCCCAACTGGCCGATGGCATGACCATCGGCATCGGCGGTTGGGGGTCTCGGCGCAAGCCGATGTCGCTCGTGCGGGCCATCCTGCGCAGCGACCTGAAGGACCTCACCATCGTCAGCTACGGCGGCCCCGACATCGGCCTGTTGTGCGCGGCCGGCAAGGCCAAGAAGGTCGTCTACGGTTTCGTGTCGCTCGATTCGATCCCGCTCGAACCGCACTTCCGAGTCGCCCGGCAGACCGGATCGGTCGAGGTCGTCGAACTCGACGAGGGCGCGTTCTATCTCGGGCTGATGGCGGCGGCCCACCGGGTGCCGTTCTACCCGACCCGAGCCGGCCTGGGCAGCGACATGTTGAAGAACAACCCTGAGATCCGCACCATCACCTCGCCCTATGACGACGGCGAAGAGCTGGTGGCCATCCCGGCTCGCCACCTCGACGTGTGCCTGTTGCACATGAACCGGGCCGACGCCGCCGGCAACGGTCAGTTCCTCGGCCCCGACCTGTTCTTCGACGACCTGTTCGCCATGGCTGCCGACAAGACCTACATGAGTTGCGAGAAGATCGTGCCGACCGAGAACCTGCTCGACGAGGGGTCGATCCACACCTTGAAGATCAACCGAATCTTCGTCGACGGTGTGATCGAGGCGCCTCGGGGTGCGCACTTCACCGAATGTCCGCCCGACTACGACCGGGACGAGGCGTTCCAGCGGGAATACGCCGCGACCGCCCGCGACCCCGAACTCTGGGAAGCGTTTCAGGAGAAGTACCTCCGCACCGCGAACCACGAGGAATACCTCGCCGCGGTGGATGCCGCGAACCAAGAACGGGCTGCGGCGAAAGGCGGTGCTGCATGAGCGCCCCAACCCTCGACGAGATCTGCGTGGTCAACCTGGCCGATGCCTTCCGGGGCGACGGCGAGATTCTGTGCAACCCGATCGGCACGGTACCGATGTGTGCCGGCCGGTTGGCCCGGGCCACGTGGGAACCGGACATGGTCTACACCGACGGGGTGTCGGTATTGCCGGCCAATGACTTCCCGGTCGGCATGCCCGATGCGCCGCGGGTACCGGAGAGCTACGTGCCCTACCGCACGATCTTCGACATCGTCTGGAGCGGCAAGCGTCACGTGGTGATGGGGGCCAGCCAGATGGACATGTGGGGCAACCAGAACTTCGCAGCCATCGGCGATGACTACAGCAAGCCCAAGGTCCAGCTGCTGGGCATGCGCGGTGCCCCCGGCAACCTGATCAACCACGTGACCAGCTACTGGATCCCGAACCACAGCACTCGCGTCTTCGTGCCCGAGGTCGATGTCGTGTCCGGTCCGGGTTACAGCCGTACCCGCGAGCTGCCCGAGGCCAGCCGGCAGTTCCACGAGATCCGCCGCATCGTCACCAAACTGGCGGTGATGGATTTCGAAACCCCCGACAACCGCATGCGGTTGCGGTCGGTGCATCCCGGCGTCACGGTCGATGACGTGGTCGAGAACACCGGCTTCGAGCTCGTGATCGAAGGAGAGGTGCCCGAGAGCCGACCGCCGACCGACGAAGAGCTCCGGGTGTTGCGGGAGGTCATCGATCCGACCGACGCCCGGAAGGCGGAATTCGAGTAGTGCTCGCCGATACTCGCCTTCGCACTCGAGTCACCGAGCTGTTCGGCGTCGAGTACCCGATCGTCCAGACCGGCATGGGCTGGGTGTCCGGCGCCGAACTCACGGCGGCAACGTCGGAGGCCGGCGCCCTCGGCATCATCGCGGGCGCCACGCTGACCTATCCCGAGCTGGTGGATGCCATCGCGCAGGTGAAGGCCGCCACCAGTAGGCCGTTCGGCGTGAACCTGCGAACCGACGCGCCCGACGTCGACCAGCGGGTCGATCACATGATCGCGGCCGGCGTGAGGGTCGCCTCGTTCGCGCAGGCGCCGGGCGAAGCCACGGTCAAGAAGCTCAAGGATGCGGGCCTGGTGGTGATGCCGACCATCGGTGCGCCCCGCCATGCGGAGAAGGTCGCCGAGTGGGGGGTCGACGCGGTCATCGCCCAGGGCGGCGAGGGTGGCGGCCACACCGGGGTCATCCCGACCTCGCTGCTCATCCCCAGCGTCGTCGACACCGTCGACATTCCCGTGATCGCGGCCGGCGGCTTCTTCGACGGGCGGGGCTTGGTCGCCGCGTTGTCGTGGGGCGCCGAGGGCATTGCGATGGGCACCCGCTTTCTGCTCACGTCGTCGAGCGATGTGCCCGACGAGGTCAAGGCCGTCTACCTGGGCACGCCGCTCACCGGCACCGTGGTCACCCGCTCGATCGATGGCGCGCCGCAGCGGGTCATTCGCACCGAGGTCGTCGACGAGCTGGAGAAGGCCGGCCTGCTCGCCTTTCCGCGGGCCGCGATCAACGCCCTGAAGTTCCGCAAGATCAGCGGCACCTCGCTGAAGGATCTGCTGACCGAGGGCTGGAACATGAAGAAGAACAGCGACATGCCGCTGGCCCAGATCGCGATGGCTGCGAACTCGGCCATGCTCACCCGGGCGTCGATGGTGGAGGGCAACCTCGACGTCGGCATCCTGCCCACCGGCCAGAACGTCGGTGTCATCGACGAGCTCCCGACCAGTGGCGAAGTCGTAGCCGCGGTCGTTGCCGAAGCGATCGAAGTCCTCGATCGCTTGAACGGCCCGAGAGAAGGAAACGACTGAGTGGACCTGACCTTCACCGACTCCGAGCAGGCGTTTCGCGACGAGGTTCGAACCTGGCTGGCCGAGAACAAACCGGCCGAAGCGTTCGCTCCGATGGACACTCCCGAGGGGTTCGAGCAGCACCGAGGGTGGGAGCGCACCCTGTTCGACGCCGGTTGGTCGGTGCCGAACTGGCCGGTGAAGTACGGCGGGCGCGAGTGCTCGCTGGTCGAATGGCTCATCTTCGAAGAGGAGTACTACCTGTCCGGCGTGCCCGGCCGGGTCAACACCAACGGCATCACCCTGCTGGGCCCGACGTTGTTCGAGTTCGGCACCGAGGAACAAAAGGACCGGTTCTTCCCGCCGATGGCCCGAGGCGACGAGATCTGGGCCCAGGGATGGAGCGAGCCCAACAGTGGCTCCGACCTGGCCTCGCTCAAGACCACTGCGGTGCGCGATGGCGACCACTACGTGCTGAACGGCCAGAAGACGTGGTGTTCGCGGGGTGCGTGGGCCGACTGGATCTTCTGCATCGTGCGCACCGACCCCGACACCGAACGGCACGCCGGGTTGTCGTACCTGCTGGTGCCGGCCGACGCCCCCGGCATGGAGCGGCGTCCGGTCGGCCGCCTCGACGGCGAGCCCGCCTTTGCCGAGTTGTTCTTCGACGATTGCCGGGTCGACGTCGCCAACCTGCTCGGCGGCGAAGGCGAAGGTTGGCCGGTGGCCATGGCGACGGCCAGCAGCGAGCGCGGTCTCAACCTCCGGGCCCCGGGGCGGTTCCTGGCCGCGGCCGAACGCCTGGCCGATCTCTACCGCGACCTCGGCGCCGGGGCCGATGGTCGAGGGGCCGACCCCGATCTCGCCACCGAGGTCGCCGACGCCTACATCAAGGCGCAGGCCTACCGGTGGCGTACGTTCCAGAAGGCCAGCGAGCTGATGGCCGGTGGCACGATGGGCTCCGAAGCCAGCTACATGAAGGTGTGGTGGAGCGAGCTCGATGTCGAGCTGCACGCCACCGCACTGCGGCTCCTGGGCGCGAGCGGCGAGCTGGTCGGTGAGTGGATGAGCGGCTATCTGTTCGCCCTGTCCGGCCCGATCTATGCCGGCACCAACGAGATTCAACGCAACATCATCGCCGAACGAGTGTTGGGAGTGCCCCGAAAGTGAACTTCACCTTCACCGACGATCAACTGCTCTTCCGCGATGCGGTTCGCGACTTGTTCGCGGGCGAGTGTCCGCCCGAAGCGGTTCGTGCCGCATGGGATTCCGACGATGGCCGGGTCGCCGGCCTGTGGGCGAAGATGGCCGCGATGGGAGTCGTCGGCCTGACCGCACCCGAGGCCTCGGGCGGTATGGGAATGACCGAACTCGACCTCGTGCTCCTCCTGGAGGAATCCGGGTTTGCTGCGTCGCCCGAACCCCTCACTGCGCATACTGCGGTCGCGCTGCCCGTGCTGGCCGAGGCGGCCCCGGACCACCCCTTGCTGTCTGCCGGCGCGGCCGGTGAAGCCACCTTGGCCGTCGCGTTGGGCCACGGCGATCTGGTGTTGGGTGGCGCAGCTGCCGATGCGATCGTCGTTCCGCACGGCGACGGCCTCGGTCTGGTTCCCGCCGAGAACGTCGCTGCCGCACCGGCTGCGTCGGTCGACGAATCCCGCCGGTTGGCTGCGGTGACCTGGGCCCCCGATGCCGTCACCGAGCTCACCTCCGATCCCGCCGCCCGACAGCGGGCGTTCGATCGTGGCGCGCTCGCCGCGGCGGCCGAGTGTGTCGGCGTCGCCCAGCGGTTGCTCGACTACACGGTCGAGTACGTCACCGAACGCGAGCAGTTCGGCAAGCCGGTCGGTGTGAACCAGGCGGTGAAGCACCACCTGTCGAACGTCGGCCTGGCGCTGGAGTTTGCCCGCCCGATGGTCTACCGGGCCGCATGGGGGATGGCCGCCGGCGACACGGATCCATCACCGGAGGTCTCGATGGCGAAGGCACTGGCGTCCGATGCCGTCGATCTCGCCTGTCGCAACGCGCTGCAATGCCATGGCGCGATCGGGTACACGGTCGAGTACGACCTGCAGCTGTGGCTGAAGCGCGGTTGGGCGCTGGCCGCGAGCTGGGGGAGTGCGGCCGATCACCGCAGAGCGGTGGCTGCGGTCCTGTTGGGCTGAGGCTGCCGCGCGGACGCGTTCGGGCTAGGAGGCTCGGGCCTCGGCGTAGCCGTTGGGTGTGCGCAGGAGGTGCGTACCCCGCCGTTCTTCGCACTCGTCGCACGTAAGGCGGTATCGGCCGAGGCGCCCGTCGCGCTCGGTGGCTTCTCGTCCGCCGCACAGTTGACAGTTTGCCATGGCTTCTATTTTGCCTCACCGGAAGCTCGAGTTGGGGGAGTGCCCCGGTCTTGCGC
>JABDJW010000229.1 GCA_013002375.1 Acidimicrobiales bacterium
GCCAAGACCCGAGTGCGGGTGCTGGTCTCGCTGGCGCCGGCGCCCTCGCGGAGGGCGGCGATGGCCGGTACTCGGGAGGCCTTGCGGGTGGGCCCGAAGGCCGAGACGAGCGTCGCGCCGACTCCGACCACGCCGGCCAGGATCATGGTGCGGGTCGATACGACCACCCCGAAGTCGGGGAGGCTCGCGCCCAATGCCTCGAACACCCGGCGCAGGCCCAGGGCCACAGCCACACCGGCCACCGTGCCGCCGATCGCGGCGATCACCCCGATGACGGTGGCTTCGCCCAACACCGAGCGCCGCAGTTGCTTGGGGTCGGCCCCGACGGTGCGCAGCAGGGCCAGCTCGCGTGTGCGTTGGCTCAACACGATCGAGAACGTGTTGTAGATGATGAAGATCGATACGAAGAGCGTGATGGCGCTGAAGCCCAGCAGCACGTTGCCAATCAGATCGATGTTGGCGTTGAACTCGGCTTGTTGCTCCGACACCAAGGTCGCGTTGTCGACGGTCTCGACCCCGCTTCCCAGCGCTGCACCGATGGCGCGTTGGACGGTTGCCGTATCGGCATCGTCGTCCAGAGCCACGGTGATGCCGTCGTAGCTCGGATCGTCGAGCATCGTCGGCAACTCGTCGGGGTGGAACTGCATCAGCGTGGCGCCGATCGTGTCGTTGTCGGCGCCGAAGCTCACCAGTCCGGACAACGTGAGGTCGCGGGTGCCGGTGGTCGACGCCACCGAGTAGGTGTCGCCGACGACGAAGCCGTGCTCGGCAGCCGCGTCGAGGTCCATGGTGAACGAGCCGGGTTCGGGAGCCGAACCTTCGACCAGCCGGAACTGGCTCAGCGCCTCGGATTCCATCCACGCGAACGACAGTTGCGGCGGGCCGTTGATGCCGATCAGATCGCCGTCGGGTTTGACCGGTACGACCTCATTGTCTTCGCCCTCGATCCGCGCTTCGGCGGCCGCAACACCGTCGAGGCCGCGTACGGTCTCGAGGTCGGCGGGGGCCAGGTCGACCACGTCGGGCCGAACTTCCAGGTCGGTGCCGGCCGCGATGTCGGTCGAGAGGTCGTTGAAACTCGAGCGCAGTCCGTCGGTCAGCACGAACGACGAGACGACGAAGGACACGGCCAGGATGACCGCGCCGGTGGTCATGGCGAACCGCACGCGGTTCGCCATCAGGTTCTTGAGCGTCAGTCGCAACATTGGTCAGGCCTCCAGGTTCCGCATGCGGTCGAAGACTCGATCTGCGGTCGGGTCGGTTTCCTCGCCCACCACTCGGCCGTCGGCGAGGAACACCACCCGGTCGGCGTAGCCGGCGGCCACGGGATCGTGGGTGACCATCACGATGGTCTGGTCGAGCTCGTCGACTGCGTTGCGCATGAAATCGAGGATCTCGCCGCCGGTGCGGCTGTCGAGGTTCCCGGTCGGTTCGTCGGCGAAGATGATCGCCGGTCGGCTGGCCAGCGCTCGAGCCACCGCGACACGTTGTTGTTGGCCGCCCGAGAGCTCGCTCGGCCGGTGGCTGACCCGGTCGCTCAGGCCGACGGTGGCGACCACCTGGTCGACCCAGGCCTTGTCGATGGGCGCCCCGGCCAGCGTCATCGGCAGGGTGATGTTCTCGATGGCCGACAGCGTCGGGATGAGGTTGAAGGCCTGGAAGATGAAGCCGACCTGGGTGCGGCGCAGCAGGGTGAGGCCCCGCTCGTTCAGGCTCGACAGGTCGATGTCGCCGATGAAGACCCGACCGCTGCTGAGCGAGTCGAGCCCGGCCAGGCAGTGCATGAGGGTCGACTTGCCCGAACCGGAGGGGCCCATGATGGCGGTGAGCCGACCCGCTTCGAAGCTGGTGTCGACCTCGTCGAGCGCGGTGACCAGGGTGTCACCGCGGCCGTAGATCTTGGTCGCGCCGACCGCCCGCGCCGCCGGCCGCATGGTGGCGACCGGCGGGCGGTGGGGGGACTGGACCGGAGGGGCGGGGGAGGTGATCGGCATGACTGGCTCGTTTCGGTGGTTCGAGATTTCGTTGATGGGTCGAACGTACGAAAACGGCACAAGCCGGGAATCAGGTACAAGCCTGATTCATCCCCGAGCTGACCCTGAGCCGGGCTCAGGGGTGACCCCGACGGGCTAGCCCAGCAAGCGCCGGGCGATGAGCTTGAGGCAGAGGGTCTCGTCGGCGCCTTCGAAGATCGAGAGCACCCGGGCGTCGACGAACAGCCGGCTGATCTCGTATTCCTCGGCGTAACCCATTCCGCCGTGAATCTGGAGTGATTCACGGGTGACCCACTCGGCCTGGCGGCACACGTAGGCCTTGGCCATGGCCGCCTCGAGCGCGCCGTCGCCGCCGGCCATGAGCTTGGCCACGTCGTAGGTGTACTGGCGGCTGATCGCGATGATCGCAGCCATCTTGCCCAGCTTGGCCTTGGTCAGTTGGTACTGATCGAGGGTGGCGCCGAACACCGCGCGGTTGGCGGCGTACTCGAGTCCGACCTCGTAGGCCCGCTGCATGAGGCCCACCGCGCGGGCCGCGGTCTGGATGCGGCCGTTCTCGAAGCCGGCCATCTGCAGGTAGAACCCCCGGCCCTGGCCGTCGTCGCCGCCGATGAGGTTGTCGGCCGGCACGAACCAGTCGTCGAAGCTGACCTCGTAGCTGTGCATGCCCCGGTAGCCCAGCGTCGGGATGGCGCGGCCTTCGAGCGTGCCGGTACCGGATGCAGACTCGCTGGTGTGCCGGAACTCGTGGCCGTCGTCGCTCGGCTTCTCGACGATCAAGATGCTGAGCCCCCGGTGGCGGGCCGCGGGATCGGGATCGGTGCGGGCCAGCACCATCAAGGCGTTGGCCCGACCGGCGAACGTGCACCACGTCTTCACCCCATTGAGCAGCCAGCCGCCCTCGGTCGCAGTGGCGGTGACCTTCAGGCCGGCGACGTCGCTGCCGAAATCGGGTTCGGTCACGGCGACGGCGCAGAGGGTCTCGCCCGACGAGATGCGGGGCAGCCAGTGTTGCTTCTGTTCTTCGGTGCCGCCGTTCTCGAGGGCGCGGGCCAGGATTTCGGGGCGGGTGATCAGCGAGCCGCCCGCACCGAGCGACGCCCGCGAGAGCTCCTCGGTGGCGATGACCATGGCCATGTAGTCGCCCTCCGAACCGGTGGCGAAGCCGCCGTATTGCTCGGGGATCGACAAGCCGAAGCATCCCAGCTCGGCGACACCGTCGATGATGTCGCGCGGGATGTCCAGGTCGTGGCGGTGAATCGCTTCGGCCTGGGGCGCGATCTTGTCGGCCCCGAACCGGCGGAAGGTATCGGCGACCATGTCGAACTCTTCGGCCAGGTGGGTGGACCCCGGCTCGTCGAACGCCGCGCCGGCGAAGTCGCCGCCGGAGGCCGCGGCGGCAAAAGCACGGATCGGCTCGAGGCTGGCCGGGTCGACACCCCAGCGTTCGGCCGCGCCCCACAACGTGGCGCCGAGGTCGGACAGGACCGAGCCGATGAAGACCAGTGCCAGGTGTTCCTCGGCCGGGCCGTGTTCGGCGTAGTTGAGCGCTGATTTGGTCATCGACACCGCGGCCGCGGCATGGGATAGCTCGTACAGGGTGGTCTGGCGGTCGTCGGGGTTGGCTCCGGAGGCGATGGCCTCGCGCTGGTGCGCAAG
>JABDJW010000238.1 GCA_013002375.1 Acidimicrobiales bacterium
GGCGGCGACCACCCGGTCGAAGAGCTCGACATCGTCGGCTGCGTCGGCCGCGGCGCGAAGTTGGTCGATCAACTCGTCGAGGTCGCGCCCGCGCTCGATCGCCTTGCCGATGGCGAAACCGTCGACCCGGGCGTAGAGCTCGTAGTGGTCGCCAACCGTCTCGGCGGTGAGGGCCTCGACGAACGCGCCGCGGTTCGGAGTCATCGATATGGCGCCCGCGTGCGCGAGCGAGATCAGCGCCTCGCGGACCGGGATTCGGCTGACCCCGAAGCGCCGGGCGAGCTCGTCCTGGTTCAACCTGGCCCCTGCGGTGAGCTCGCCGGTCCAGATCATGCGGCGAACCGCAGTCGCGATGCGGTCACTCGTCGAGACGGGCTCGAGGGGCACGACCTCACTCATCGGCATTCCCCGCGAAGCGGTCGACGAGCGCATCGAGGGCGTCGGCACAGGTGCGGGCGCCGCCCGGCGGGTCGGGCAGGCGCACCGCACCGTGTTCGGTGCTCGGCACCAGCACCGTGGCGTGGCCCGGGCACGTCGTCTCGCCCCGTTGGTTCTCGCCCCAGACGTCGAGGTCGACGGCCGGCCGGTCGCCATCGGCCAGGTACTTGCGGGTCACCCGTCCGCGGATCCAGTGGGTGTCGCCGACGTAGTTGAATCTGCGGAACTCGACATCGAGCTTCCACAGCCAAGCGTCATCACCCATCCAGTCGGTACACAGGTGGATGAGCCAGGTCTCGCGCATTCGGCCGTAGTCGTAGATGGCAGGACTGCCGGCGCGTGCCGCCCAGGCGGGATCCCAGTGGACCCGCTGGTGAACATCGGGGATGTTGAGCTCGTCGGGCCGGAAGAACCCGGGGACGCGTTGCCGTTGCCGGTGAGCGAGGTTCAGCGCCTTGACGCCATAGAGCCCCATACCGACACCGGTGTGCCACACGACGATGTCGGTGACACGCAGCGGTCCTTTGACCAGGGGCCCCAGCTCGTCGCCCTCGGCGATCTCCTCCCAGAACCGAGGCTCGGCGCCACGACGTCGGTCGGCCGCGGCGGCGACTTCGGAGGCGATGGCGGCGATGGCTTCGTCGGTGTAGGGCTCGATCTCGACGTCGAAGTTCTTCCCCTCGTCGCCCTTGGCCTCGACCCCGCGACGATCGGTGCGGATCATGAGGCGGTACTGCGCCGACAGTACGTGGTCGGGCGCCCCGAAGACCTCGGCCGACCATTCGTGCACGGTTCGGTCCGCGAACTCGCTCGCCTTGTCGTGCACGCCGACGAGCGCGTTGCGGCGCGTGACCCGCGTGCCGGGCCGCAACGGTGCCCACCACTCGCGGAAGCTGCCGGCGTAGTAGGCGTGGGCCCCTTTGAGCGGATCACCCTTCAGCAGCGCCTTGGTCTCGGGGGCGAGTTCGGTAACCTCGTTCTCGCCGATCACGGTGTCGCCACCGTTGAGATGGGGCGGCGCGATCGGGCCGCCCCACACGGTCGAGTCGCCGTAGTCGGGATCGCACCACAACGGATTGTCGTCGCCGTAGGCCTCGGCCACGTGCCGAAACGCGTCGGTGCCCGGCTCCCGGTACCAAGGCGGCTGCGGATGGGGTTGGGCGATGCCGATACGCGCTCGCAGCCGGGCGATCGCCTCGTCGTTGATCGCCGAAGGGCTCATCGGATGTGCACTCGGCGCTCGGTGAGGTCGAACTCGCGCAAGCCGCCGCCATCGGTCATGTCGGCCAGCCAGTGCGGCTCGGCCGGCTCGGCATCGGCGTCGATGCGAAGGTCCCAGCGCAACTCGTCGACCTGCGTCACCACACACTGCGGGTTGACCGCCTCGGCAGTGAAGCGGAACCCGTCCAGCCAGTCCATCGGGCTGCGGCATACCGTGTCGTCGAGGCCCGGCCCGCCGGTGAACTCGATGGTGCCAGTGGCGTCGTCGTGGACCTCGACCCGGTAGTCGACGTAGTCCTCGACGAGGAACGGGTCGAGCTGGAGCAGCTTCGCGACCGCAGCCATGTCGTCGCCATCGATCGCCAAAGCCGACCGCAATCGACGCACCACCGCCGGCGCGATGGCCGCTCGGTGCTGGGGCGCGGCATCGTCGAGCAGGTCAGTGCTGAAATTCTGGTCGACCGAGAAGTACGCGGCTCGCATCAAGAGGTGGTTGTCGAGCGCAAACTCCTTGGCCTGACGTACCAGTACCGGGTGGGAGAGATCCTCGAGTCGGAGATCGGGCCGGAAGTCGCCGGAGTAGTCCGCCAGGCCTCCGTCTTCGCCCGCGTCGCCCAGCATCAGCTCGAGAGTTGCCGCCGCCGAGGCCGAGACGACCGCCAGGCTCGGTTCGCCCGGCCGCGCGCCGGGCTCCTCGTCAACGATTCGGATCTCCCATCGACAGTGGTCGCCGGTGAACTCGTCGGGCTTCGGTGGGCGGTGGACGGGAATGGCGCGCAGCTTCGGGTTGGTGACTCCGAGCGTCGCGTCGAATGTCCGGTCCTCCATGTGGTGGCACATGTTGGTGACGAGCTGCGGGTCGTTGTTCGAGATCTGCCGGAGGTAGTCGTGAGCGCCGCAGAACGGCAGCCAGAACCGACCGAGATCGTGATCGACGTATTCGAAGTGGAAGTCGAGAAAATGATGCGGCGCACCGATGTCGAACTGGAAGCTCTTGAGGGCGGCGTCGGCACCATCGCCGGTAATGCCGAGGTTCGCCTTGTTGCGAGCGGTGTAGATTGGGCTGGACCCCATCCATTCGGCGTCGGCCTGGCGGATGGTGGCGTCCTGGCCGACCGCCATGGCGATGTGGGACATCAGCCCCCGGTCGTGGAACATCGACACGATCATCCGCTCGCGGCACAGCCGCGCCAGCGCGGCGCGAGAGAGCCGGTCGAGCGTCCAATCCGGATCGAAGGGGCCGGCGTAGTCTTCGGCAACGCGGTCGTTCATGCAATCTCCAGTGCTGCCCACAACTGGGCCTTGAGTTGGCGAAGGTGCGCGAGCGGATGTCGGGCGATCGTCTCGGCGAGCTCGTGGGCCCGACCGCGCAGCGCCTCGGGTGCGACGATCTCCGACACCAACCCGAGCTGGCGGGCGCGCTCGGCGTCGACCCGCTCACGGCTCCCGGCCACCGCCATGCGAAAGATCGTCTCCGCCGGACTCTTCTTGGCCAAGGCGATGGTCTCGAAGGCGCTGACCTGGCCGACCGAGACGTGCGGGTCGAGGAACGTCGCGGCGGTCGACGCGATGACGATGTCGGCATCGGCGACAAAGTGAAGCCCTCCCCCGGCACAGGTGCCGTTGACCGCGGCGATGACCGGTTTGGTGACACCGCAGTGCCATGCAGTGAGCCGGAGCTCAGCGCGCTTGGTCTGGCGCGAGCTCGCCTTCAGGGCCTCGGGATGGCGCGCGAGCTGGACGACGTCGAGCCCCGACTGGAAGGCCCGGCCGTTGCCGGTGTTGACGATGACCGACACCGAATCGTCGGCCTCGAACTCGGCCCATGCGGCTTCGAGGTCGACGAACATCTGCGCATCGATGGCATTGCCCGCATCGGGCCGGTCGAAGATCAGCCAACCGACCTTGCCGTCGCGGCGCACCTCGATCGTCATACCAGCTCCTCGCGCAGCCGGCGGCGAAGCACCTTGCCGACGTCGGATCGGGGCAACGCGTCGACCCGGCGGTAGGCCACCGGCGCCTTGTACGCCGCCAGGTGCGTCCGCACCGCGGCGTCGAGCTCGGCATCGGTTGCGTCTCCGACTACCGCGGCCAGCGGTACTTCGCCGAGCCGGTCGTCGGGTGCGGCGAAGACCGCCACATCACGGACGCCGGCGACCGAGGCCAATACCTCTTCGACTTCGTCGGGGAACACCTTGTTGCCGCCGCGATTGATCAGGTCGCTCCTCCGACCCTCGATCCACACGAAGTCGGCATCGTCGATTCGAGCCAAGTCGCCGGTGCGCACGAAGCCGTCATCGGTCGTGCGGTCGGGATCGAGGCCGACGGCGGTGTTGGGCGGTCGGACCAGGAGCTCGCCGACGCCGTTGGCGTCGGGTTGGTCGATGCGGATGTCGACGCCGGTGTGGGCGCGGCCGACTGCGCCGATTCGTTCGGGGTGTCCCTTTGCATCGGCGGCGGTCCAGCCGATCACCTCGCCGGTCTCGGCCTGGCCGTAGCCGTTCAGCACGAACACGCCGAATCGGTCGGTGAAGCGTCGAGCTTGGAACGGCGAGAGCGGCGCGGTGATCGAGCGGACGTACTTCAGCGGGGCCAAGGACTCGATCGTCGGGTCCTCGTTGAGCATCGCGATCGCTGCTGGGGGCAACACGGTCGAGCGGATGTGGTGGCGCTGAACGAGCGTCGCGAAGTCGGGGGGCGTGAACCGGTCCATCAGCACCAACGGGGCGCCCGCCCGGAGACCGAAGAGCGCGTTGTAGATGCCCGCGTTGAGCGCCATCGACACCGGGATCAGGTTGGGGGACGGGGGGCGGGCATGGTGGGCCGGCTTGGCCCGCAGCGGCGCCAGGACCCGGTCGATGAGCTCGAGGTAGGCGTCGTGGGTGTGGACGATCGGCTTCGGTTCGCCGGTGGTCCCCGAGGTCCACAACACGAACGCGGCACCATCTTGCGCGACCTCGACGGTTCGGGCCTTGGCGTTCTCGATCGCGGCGTCGGGTTGGCGCGGGTTGATCGGCACGAAGACCACCCCGGCGCGCCAGCAGCCGAACATCGCCACCAACGCGTCGAGCCCGTCGGCCACCACCGGGACGGGCTCGCCCGGCGCTGCGTTCACCGACGATGCGAATTCGTCGACCCGCTCGATCACCTCCGCCTTCGTGAACGAACGATCCGGCGTGTGCACCAGATGATCACCATCCTCGAAGGGGTGCTCGATGAGCAGGGCGAGGAGACTCACTGAAGCGGTTCCCACTGCGGGTCGCGCTTCGCGGCAAATGCGGCGGGCCCCTCGGTTTGGTCGGGATGGCCCCACATCGACACGAGATGCTGTGCGCCCTGCTTGCAGGCGCCGGTGAGCCCGGCTTCGAGCGCGCCCCAGAGTGCCCGCTTCGTTGCGGCCATGGCGGAGGGCGAGTTCTTGGCGATCGTCTCGCCGAGCTCCTGGGCTCGTTCGCGCAACCGGTCGGGCGGGTCGACGATCTCGGAGATCATCCCGAGCTCGTAGGCGCGTTCGGGCCCCATTCGTTCGTACTTGCCCATGAACGCCATGCGCATGACGGCTTCGACCGGCATCTTCTTCATCAGCCCGATCGCTTCGATCGCGACCACCTGTCCCACCGACGTGTGCGGGTCGAAGAACTGCGCGTCGCTCGCCGCAATGACGATGTCGGCATCGGCCACCCAGTGGAACCCACCGCCGCAGCAGATGCCGTTGACCGCGGTGATGACCGGCTTCCAGACGTCCTGGTGCCACGACGTGAAGTGGACGTCGAAATCCTCCATCGACTGCCGGTACCGCTCCATGCCGACGCCGTCGGTTGCGAGTTCGCCCACGTCGACCCCGGTCTGGAAGTCGCGACCGTTGCCGGTGTGGACGATCACACGGACGGCCGGGTCGCCGTTGAGCTCGTTCCAGGCGTCGGCGAACTCGTCGCGCATCGCGTTGTTCATCGCGTTGCGAACGTCGGGCCGGTCGTTGATCAACCAGCCGACGGGCCCATGCCGCTCGACGACCAGATGCTCATACGTGCTCATCGGGGGATCTCCTTCACCCTCATCGGGGAACTTCGTTCCAGGGCGCGCCGTGGTAGGGGTCGGGTTCGCGGGGCAGACCCAACACCTTTTCGCCCAGAACGTTCTTGTTGATTTCGGTCGTACCGCCTTCGATCGTGTTGGCTCGGCTGCGGAGCATGCCCTTCAGCTCATAGGGCATGTCGAGCCAATCGCCTTCCCACGCCACCGCCGGCAAGCCCAACAGGTCGGTCGCGGCGAGCTGCAGATCCTGGTTCAATCGGCCCTGGTGGACCTTGCCGATCGACGCGGCCGGCCCCGGGGTACCTCCGGCCTTCACCGTCGCCCGAACCCGCTGGTTGGTCCACTGCCGGATGCTCTCTTCGATGAACAGCCCGACGATGCGGTCTCGAGTGACAGGGTCGGTCTGGGCCCGCGGCGCGAAGCTGGCGACGAGGCGATCGGCCCCCGAACCGCCAATTCGGTCGACGCCACCCGAACCAGCGCCGGCGACCATCTGCCGCTCGCCGGCGAGCGTCGCACCGGCGACCCGCCAGCCATCGTTGACCGCACCCACCAGGTTGAACGCTGGGACGCGGACCTCCTCGAACCACACCTCGTTGAAGTCGACCTCGCCGCCGATGTGGCGAAGCTCACGCACCTCGACACCGGCACTGTGCAGGTCGACCAGAAAGTACGAGATGCCCTTGCGCTTTGGTGCGTCGGGGTCGGTTCGGGCCAGACAGATCGCGAAGTCGCTGTCGTGGGCCCAGGTCGACCACACCTTCTGACCGCTGAGCATCCACTGGTCGCCGTCGCGCTCGGCCCGCATCGCCAGCGACGCCAGATCAGACCCGGCGCCGGGCTCGGAGAACAGCTGACACCAACGCTCTTCGTTGCGCACCATGGGAGGAAGGAACCGCAGGCGCTGCTCTTCGGTTCCGAAGGCGAACAGCGGCGGCGCCGCGTTGTTCAGCCCGAGCGGGTTCAGCCGCCCCAGGTTGAACGGCGCGATGACTTCTTCGATCAGCTTTGCCTGCTCGACACCGACGTCGAGGCCGCCGTAGGCGACGGGCCAGGTGGCGACGGCCATGCCGGAGTCGGCGAACGTCGGGTACCAGGCC
>JABDJW010000241.1 GCA_013002375.1 Acidimicrobiales bacterium
GCCAAGAAGGTCACCCGAAACGGCGGCGGGGCGGCGGTCCCGTTCAAGGTGAACCTGTACGCCGCGATCGTCGGAGCGGCGGTCGAGGCCGCCGGATCGGTGCCGGTCACCGTCAAGTTCCGCCTCGGCATCGACGATGCCCACCACACCCATCTGCAAGCCGGCCGCATCGCCGAGGACATGGGCTGCGCGGCCGTCGCCCTGCACGCCCGCACCGCTGAGCAGCACTACGCCGGCGAAGCACGGTGGGACGCGATCGGCGAACTCAAGGCCCACGTGTCGACCATCCCGGTCTTGGGCAACGGCGACATCTGGGAGGCCTCCGACGCCTTGGCCATGGTCCGCCGAACCGGCTGCGACGGCGTGGTGATCGGCCGCGGTTGCCTCGGCCGACCGTGGCTGTTTCGCGATCTGGCCCGGGCCTTCGCCGGCCTCGAGCCCCTTCCCGCGCCCACCGTGGGCGAGGTCGCGGCGATCGTGCGACGACACGCCGAGCTCATGATCGAATGGAATGGCGTCGGCGCACTCCGCTCCTTCCGCAAACACGCGGTCTGGTACGTCACCGGCTACCCGGTGGGGCCCCGCGTCCGTCGCGAACTCCACCAGGTCACGTCACTCGATGACATCGACGCGGTATTCGCGTCGGTCGACCCCTCGCTCGAACTCCCGGCGGGAGGCATGCGCATTCCGCGAAGCCACACCAGCGGCCCCCACGATGTTGCCCTACCGGCCGGATGGCTCGACGATCCGCTCGCCATGCCCACCTTGACCGAGGACGCCACCACCGTCGTCTCGGGCGGATGACGGCACCAACGCTCACGCTGGCTTCGGGGTCACCTCGCCGCATCGATCTGCTCACCCCATGGTGGCCCGGTGGGCTCGACGTGCGGCCGGCCGATCTCGACGAACAGGCCCTGACCGAACCCACCGACGCCGACGGCTCGGTGCGCCGGCTCGCGGCGGCCAAGGCCGAGGCCATCGCCGCGACCGGCAGCCCCCAGGACCTGGTCCTCGGCGCCGACACCGTGGTGGTCGACACGACCGACACCATCTTGGGAAAACCGCTCGACCGGGCCGACGCGTTCCGCACGGTCGCCGCGATGCGAGGCACCACGATCTCCGTCATTTCGGGTGTTGCGCTCGCCCACGCCGGCAGGGTCGACGTTCGTTCGGTTCGCACCGAACTGGAGGTCGGCGCGCCGTCCGACGCCGAGATCCGGCGCTACGTCGATACCGGCGCGGCCGACGACAAGGCCGGTGCGCTCGAAGTGCAAGATCGCGCCCGGACCTTCGTCGAGGCCATCCGCGGCTGCTACCCGAACGTCCTGGGCCTGCCGCTGTGCATCTGCCGCGACCTGCTCGGGCCGTTCGCCACCGCCCGCCTGCCGGACTGCGACCACCGCTGAGCGGCGCCTAATCGGTTCCGAGGGCTACGTCTTCGTCCGGGCCGGGAATGTCGTCGGCGGTGAGGGTGGTGAGTTCGTCATCGGTGGGGTTCTCGAGTTCGACAACCCGTACCGCGTGCCGGGCGACGGCCGCTTCGAAGAGGTTCCGGCTGGCTCGACCGTTCCCGAACCCTCGCCCGCGATCCTGGGCCGCGAAGAACGCCCGGATGGCGTCGCGGGCGCCGTCATCGCAGTGGTACTGCTTCTTGTTGCTGATCAGTTCGAAGATGGCCAGCAGTTGGTCGTCGTCGTAGTCGTCGAAGGTGATGGTCTTCGGGAACCGCGACTTGAGGCCCGGGTTGGCCGAGACCAGATCGGCCATCTCGACCGGGTAGCCGGCCAGGATCACGACGATGCGGTCGCGGCGGTCCTCGACCAGTTTCACGACCGTGTCGATCGCCTCTCGCCCGAAGTCACGCTCGCCGCCCCGGGTGAGCGAGTAGGCCTCGTCGATCAACAGCACGCCCTCGTCGGCTTCGTCGAACTTCTCGACCACCAACTTCGCGGTCTGGCCGACGAAGCCGGCCACCAGCCCCGAGCGATCGGTCTCGACCAGATGGCCTCGCTCGACGACGCCGAGCGTGCGGTAGATCTGCGCCACGAGACGGCCCACCGTGGTCTTGCCGGTGCCGGGGTTGCCGACGAACACCAGATGCCGGCTGGGCTCGACGACGATGAGGTCGCGCTCGCGCCGTAGGTTCTGCACCTGCAACATGTTCGCGACCAGCTTGACCTCTTCCTTGACCTTCTCCAGGCCGATCAGTTCGTCGAGCTCGGCCAAGAGTTCGTCGAGCGGACGGACGGGCGGGTCATCGGCCGGATCGGTGCCCGTCTTCTCGTCGGCATCAGCGGCGGCTGTTCCCGCGCCGGCCTCGGCTCCCCCGGCCGCCGGCGCGTGTGCGCCGATGCCGTCGAGCGTGTGCAACACCATGGTGCGGTAGCGCTCGACCGCGCTGAGTTCCACACGCGACGTGAAGGCATCGATCGAGATCACCGTGTGGGCGACCCGCATGGCGTGTTCGTAGTAGACCGATCCCAGGTGCGACTCGCGGGCCCGGTCGGCGTTGGCCAGCCGGATCAGCATGCCCGATGGTTCGTCGATCCAGAACCGTTTGTCGGCCAGCAGGCCGCTCACCCGGACGTCCGACACGGTGGCATCGGCACTGCCGAGGGCGGGATAGTGGCGGGCCAGGGCTTCGAGCAACGCCGCGATTTGGTTCTCGGTATGGGCTTGATCGCAGTCGATGAACGCAGCGGACAGGTTGAAGGCCTCGGTGGCCAAGTCCTCCCGCAACCGCTCGGCCGGCACGCCGAGGATCTCCTGGGACACCGTCTGCAGCACCGCGTAGAGCCGGTCGATGAACTGGTTGACGGCGACGGCGAGCCCCTCGTCAACCCGCATGGTCGGCGTCCTGATTGTTCACTGCCAGCCGACGGTAGCCGCTCACCCGAACCGGGGCGGAATGGCCGCCTGCATGGCATCGACCGCAGCAACGCGGAGCGGGTTCGACTGCCAATCGCCGACGGCCAGGTTGTAGTGCTCGTCGGGATCGTTGCCCCGGTTGTAGAGCTCGATCTCCCCGCTTCGGTATTGGATCAGACGCCAACGCTTCCACCTGACGGCAACGTTGCCGTCCTCCCAGTACATCAATGCCGGATTGGCATGCGCGGCAGCCGGTGAACCGATCTGCGCGGTGAGGGTGCGGCCGTCCCAGGTCGGCTCATCGGGCAGGCCCGACAGGCGGCTGAGCGTCGGCGCCATGTCGAGCAGCGAGACCGGCCACTTGTAGCCCCGCTTGGGCAACGATGGGCTGCTGATCAAGAACGGAACCCGGGTCGACCGTTCCCACAGGGTGTTCTTCGACCAGTGCATCTTCTCGCCGAGATGGCGACCGTGATCGCTCCAGAGCACAACGGTTGCCGACTCGGCGATCGGACTGGCCGCGAAGGCGTCCATGATCCGGCCGAGCTGCGCATCGGCGAAACTGACGGCGGCGAGGTACGCGTGGATCGCCTCCCGTACCTTGCCGGCATCGCGGAGCGCCTCGAAGCCGCCAACCGTGATCATGTCGGCGCCTTCGTCGGGCAGGTCGAGCACATCG
>JABDJW010000262.1 GCA_013002375.1 Acidimicrobiales bacterium
CACCCTCGAGTGGGCCCGAGCGGCCGACGCCGGCGATGGCACCAAGCTGATCGACCAAGCGTGGGTGCAACGCGACCTGGCCGAGTGCAAGGCCCGCATGAACGCGATGAACCTCCTCAATTGGCAAATGGTCAAGGCGGTCGAGGACGACACCCTCACCGGCCCCCAGGCGTCGGGCGTCAAGGTCTACGGCACCGAAGCGGTGGTGGCCGTCTACAACCTCCTGCTCGGCATTGTCGGCGCCGCCGGCCGGCCTCGGCCCGGGTCGCCCGGTGCCATCCTGGCCGGCCGCCTCGAACGGGCCGGCCGGTCCGGTCAGATCAACACCTTCGGCGGCGGCGTGAACGAAATCCAGCGCGACATGATCGCCTGGATGCGCCTCGGCCTGTCCCGGCCGGGCAAGCGATAGGAGCCGCGCCATGAACTTCGATCTCACCGACGAACAACAGGCGATCCAAGAGCTCACCGCGCAGGTGTTCTCCGGGGCGACCAGCCCCGAAACCGTCGAGGCCGTCGAGCGCAGTGCCGACCGCTTCGACCGCGACCTGTGGGCCAAGCTGGCCGAAACCGGATTGCTCGGCGTCGCCGTACCCGAGGCCCATGGCGGCCTCGGCTTCGGCTCACTCGAGACTGCGCTCGTGCTCGAAGGCCACGGTCGCTCGTCATCACCGATGCCGTTGCTGGAAACGATCGTCGCGGCTCGCGCCATCGCGGCCCATGGCTCGGCCGAACAGCAAGGTGCGCTGCTCTCGGGCGTCGCCGACGGCTCGATCGTGCTCTCGATCGCGTTGGAGGACTGGGGCGCCAACGACCCGAGCCGCTCGGGGGTCACCGCATCGCTGAACGGCGATCAGGTGACGCTGTCGGGCTCGAAGCCCGGCGTGGCCGGCACCGCCGATGCTGCCGCCATCGTGGTCTCGGTCGACACCGGGTCCGGCCTGGCCTTCGCGCTGGTCGATCCCAAGGCCGATGGTGTCTCGCTCACCACCGACGAGAGCACGGCCTGGTCGCTCGATGCGACGCTCAACTTTGACGGCACGACCATTGGCGCCGACGCTCTGTTCGGTGACGCCGATGCGGTGGACTGGGCGGTGCAGCAGGCCCAGGTGGGCAACGCCGCCTACGTATTGGGCGCCTGCGAGCAGGCCATCGCGACCACGGTCGAGCACGCCAACAGCCGGGAACAGTTCGGCAAGCCGCTGGCCCAGAACCAGGCCTATACGCAGCGGCTGGCTTCGGCCGCGATCGATGTCGACTGCATCCGGGTCTCGGTGGTACAGGCCGCATGGCTCCTCGACGAAGGACTCCCGGCGGGCGACGAAGTGCTGATGGCCGCCTGGTGGGCGTCCGACGCCGGGCTGCGGGTCGTGCACACCACCCAACACCTGCACGGAGGTATGGGCGCCGACATCACGTACCCGGTGCATCGCCACTTCCTGGGGGTGAAGCAACGGGCCATCACGCTGGGTTGTGCCAGCAGCCACCTGGCCCGGCTCGGGGCTCGAATTGCCGTCGCCGGCTAGACGGCCGAACATACAGATCCATCTGTCCATCGAGTGGGCGAAGGCCCGGGGGATTTGAGCCTTGACCGACGAGTTGTCAGCCGAGGACGAAGCGTTCTACGAACAGCTGCAGTCGATGGTGGGCCTCACCGGCTCGCCCAAGACCGCCCGCGATCCGGTGAACCAATCGACCATCCGGAACTGGTGCGATGCCATGTCCGAGGCCAACCCCTACTTCACCGATGCCGAAGCCGCGACCGCGAGCCTGCACGGGCAGGTCGTGGCCCCGCCGGCGGCGCTGAACGTGTGGACCATGCCCGGTCTGTTCATGGGGCACCAACCGGGGCGCGACACCAAGGAACCGGCCGCGATCACCTACAACGCGCTCGCTGCGGCCGGGTTCCGCGGCGTTGTCGCGGTCAACTCCGACCAGGTCTACACCCGCTACCTGCGGCTGGGCGATGTCCTCACCGGCACGGCCAAGTTGGTCGACGTCTCACCCCAGAAGAAGACCGGCCTCGGCGTCGGCCACTTCGTCACGACCGAGACCGAGTACACCGATCAGAACGGCGACCACGTCGGTTCGCTGTTCTTCCGAGTGCTGAAGTTCAAGCCGGGCACGGGCCGAAAGAAGCCGGTCGACGCCAAGCGGCAAGCTCTGATCGACGCCGGGCTCGATCCCGACGAGGTCATGCCCGAGCAACCCCGCCGCCCGCGACCGTTGCCCCAGTGGAACCAGGATCAAGCCTGGCACTGGGAAGGTCTGCGCCAGCGTGAGCTACGCATCCAGCGGTTCACCGACGACGGCACGCTCATGCATCCGCCGGCCAACTCCAACCCGAACACCCACAGCCTCGAGTACGACTACATCGTGGCGTCGGGGCGGGCCACGCTCTACAGCTACACGGTGGTGCACTATCCGCAGGTGCCGGCGTTCGACTATCCGAACATCGTCGGCCTGGTCGAACTCGAGGAGGGCGTGCGGCTGATCTCGAACATCGTCGGCGTCACGCCCGAGCAGCTCAGTATCGGTATGCCGCTGCAGGTCGAATACATCGACACCCACGACGATGTCACGCTGCACCAGTTCCGGCCGGCCGACCCACCTCGCCGTACGACCACCCTCAAGCGCGGCGAGGTCCAGGTCGGCGACGAGCTCCCGATCAAGGTCATTCCGGTCACCACCCGCCTCGTCGTTTCGGGCGCGCTGGCGACCCGCGATTTTCAGGACGTGCACCACGATCGCGACGCCGCGTTGATGAAGGGCTCGAAGGACATCTTCATGAACATCTTGACCTCGACCGGGCTCACCAACGCGTGGCTCGGCGACTGGGCCGGCCCCGATGCCTTGTTCAAGAAGGTGGTGATCGGCTTGGGTGCCCCGAACTATCCCGGCGATCTCATGACCATGTCGGGCTCGGTCACCGAGGTCGACGCCGACGGCACGGTCACCGTTGGCTACAAGGGCGTCAACAAGCTGGGCAACCACATCACCGGTACCGCCGAAATCCTCCTGCCGAAGGGGGCCTGAGATGATGAACTTCGCCCGCCAAACCGCGATCGTCGGCATCGGTGCCACCGAGTTCTCCAAGAACTCGGGCCGCACCCCCATGCAGCTCGCCACCGAGGCCAGCCTCGCCGCGTGTGCGGACGCCGGTATCTCGCCCCAACAGATCGACGGCGTGTCGATCTTCAGTGCCGAGAAGAACCCCGAGATCGAGGTCGCTCGCAACCTGGGCATGCCCGAGCTGCGCTTCTTCTCGATGATTCCCCACGGCGGCGGTGCTCCGGCCGGCGTCATCCAGCAGGCGGCCATGGCCGTGCACAGCGGCGTGGCCAACTACGTGCTGGTGTATCGAGCCTTCAACGAGCGCTCCTGGCATCGGTTCGGCTCGGGAGTGCAGGGCCGTCATCAGAGCCCCGAGGCATTCGACATCAGCTTCAGCTGGTCGTCGCCGTTCGGGTTGCTCACACCGGCGAGCTGGGTCGCGATGTTCGCCACCCGGTACATGCATCAATACGGCGCGACGAGCGAGGACTTCGGCCGGGTCGCGGTGGCTGATCGCAAGCATGCGGCGACGAATCCAGCTGCGTTCTTCTACGAGAAGCCGATCACCCTCGAGGATCACCAGAACTCCCGGTGGATCGCCGAACCGCTCCACCTGCTCGACTGCTGCCAGGAGAGCGACGGCGCTCAGGCGATGATCATCACCACGCTCGACCGGGCCAAGGAGTTGTCGAACCAGCCGGCGATCATCGGCGCCGCCGCCCAGGGGGTGGCCGAGGATCAACACATGATGAAGTCGTACCATCGGCCCGACATCACCGGCATTCCCGAGATGGGTGTGGTGGCTCGTCAGCTGTGGGAATCGACCGGGCTCGGCCCGGACGACATCCAGACCGCGACGATCTACGACCACTTCACGCCGCTCGTCTTGCCGCAACTCGAGGAGTTCGGCTTCTGCGGGCGCGGCGAAGCCAAGGACTTCATCGCCGGCGGCAACATCGAGCTCGGTGGCGGGCTGCCGATCAACACCAACGGCGGCCAGCTCGGCGAGGCCTACATCCACGGCATGAACGGCGTCGCCGAAGGGGTACGCCAGATTCGGGGCACCTCGGTCAATCAGGTTCCCGACGTCACCAACGTGCTGGTAACCGGCGGCACCGCGGTGCCGACCAGCGGCCTGATCCTCACCACCGAAGCCTGACCCAGTTTCTGGAGATGGCCGGCTAGTAGAGCGAGGCCCGCATCACCAGCAGGAGCCGGTAGAGCCGGACGTTCAGCGACGGGGCCGGTGCGGGAGCAGGAGGCTCGGGTTCCGGGGCGGTCACGGTCGCCACGATCAGGTCGGCCATGGCCTGCTGCCCCCGGCTGGTCAAGTGGAGTCCGTCGGTACCGGTGAGACCGGGGTCGGCCAGGGCCTGTGCGCCCCACGGGATGATCTCGACGTTGTCGTACTGCGCCGCCACGTCGCGCACGACCGCGTTGGCGCTCGGGTAGTAGCTGCGCACCTCGGCGATCTCGATCCAGTACACATGGGGCACGTCGGCCACTTCGGCCAGGAGGGCCTCGACCCGGGGTCGGAAGAGCGCTGGACTTCCACCGTCGTTGGCGCCGAGGCCAATCACCAGGGTGTCGGTGATCTGGCCGCGTTGGGACCGGATGGTGGCGAGCCCGTCGGAGGTCGAGCGGGACACTTCGGCATCGACCGCCGTGACCCAATCATCGGGCATGGCGGCCGGGATCTCCTCGGCCGCGCCGAGAACGATGCTGTCGGCGATGACGGTGAGGTGGCGGGTGGCCCCGTCCTCGGTCTCGTGCGCGGCGGCAGCGGGCGTCACCACCAGCGCGGCGATCAGCGCCAGGCTTGTGGCCATGGCGATTGGCCAGCATGCTCGGTGCGATGCTTTGCTCATTGCGGTTCTCCGTCGGCACGCTGACCGGCGAGATGAACGCACGGTGCAGGCCTTTCGACCAGGAGATTCTCAGTGGCTGTGGGTGAATTGTTCGACTTGGACGGCCAGGTTGCCGTCGTGACCGGCGCCAGTCGCGGCATCGGCCGCGGCATCGCCGAGCTGTTGGCCGATGCCGGCGCCAAGGTCGTGGTGGCGTCGCGAACGCTGGCCGACTGCGAAGCCGTCGTCGAGGCCATCGCCGATGCGGGCGGAACAGCGGTGGCCCAGGCGGTTGATGTGACGGACGAGGACGCGGTCGAGGCACTGGCCCAGCGCGCCGTCGACGCGTTCGGGTCGTTGTCGATCTGGGTCAACAACGCGGGCGGCAGCCCCGGGCGTATGCCGTTGACCGAGCTGCCGCGAGCCGATTGGGAGTTCACCGTGGCCCTCAACCTCACCTCGGTGTACCTCGGGGCCCGGGCTGCGGCCAAGCACATGACGGCGGGCAGCATCGTCAACATCTCGTCGCGCAGCTCCTGGGGCGCGGTGCCCAACAACGGCCACTACGCCGCGACCAAGGCCGGCGTGAACGTGCTCACGTCCACCTTGGCCCACGAAATGGGTCCCGACATTCGAGTCAATGCGGTGGCGCCCGGCGCGGTCCCCACCGACATCTTCTTCGAGGTCATGAAGATGACGCCCGAGGATCTTCCCCAGTACGCCCGCGACACCGGCGTGCCGCTCGAGCGGCTGGGCACACCGACCGACATCGCCGCCGCCGTGTTGTATCTGGTGGCGCCGGCGTCGGGATGGGTCACCGGCGAACTCATCACCGTGAGCGGGGGGCGATAGCGATGGCGCCGACATTGACCATTCAGCCCCGCAACTTCGCGGCCGAGGACCCGGGCTCGTGGGACGTGCTGATCGACACGGCGTGCGCGGCTGATGCCGCCGGTGTCGACCGCATCATTTTGAGCGACCACGTGGTTATGGGCGAGAACCTCGATGCCTATGGCGACCCGAAACGGGGCGGGTCGGCCGGCGGCAAACAGCCGACCGGGCCCGACGGCCATTGGCTCGAGCCGCTCACCACGTTGAGCTTCCTGGCCGGCCAAACCGAATCGGTGCGCCTGGGCACCAACATCCTGATCGCCGCCCTCCGGCGGCCCGTCGTGCTGGCCAAGACCGCCTCGACCCTTGCCGTGTTGTCGGGCGGCCGCCTCGATCTCGGCGTTGGGGTGGGCTGGCAGGAGGAGGAATACGTGGCCGCCGGTCTCGACTTCGCGGGCCGGGGCCGCCAGCTCGATCACACCCTGGAGGTCTGCCAGGCGTTGTGGGCTGCTCCTCGGGTCAGCTATGCGAGTGACGAACTGACCTTCGACGACATTCACATGATGCCGAAGCCGCCGGGCGGATCGGTGCCGGTCTGGGTGAGTGGCACCGTGAATCCCCGGGCCATGAAGCGGCTGGCCCGGTTCGGTTCCGGGTGGATCCCGTGGGGGCCCGCGGTGGCCGACCCGCTGGGCGGTATCGCCGCGATGCGTGAGATGGTCAGTGGCTTCGACCGGGATCCGACCGATATCGAGGTCACTGCCTACCTCAAGACGGTGGCCGACGATGACGGCGTGGTCGATTTCACCGCAACGATGGCCTCGGCCGCGCCGCTGGTCGACGCCGGTGTGACCGACTGCAAGGTGACCGTGCCCATCCCGGCCGACCGCGAGGCGGCCACCGAGTACCTGTCCGAAGCGGTTGCCGCGTTCCGGGCGGCGACGACGTAGCCGATGCGCGGCGCGATCGACGACGATCCCGACGATTGGGATGATGCTGACCGCGACGACGACTTCGATCCCGATCGCATCATGGAGTGCGCCTACTGGCGCTGCGGCGAACTCTTCGAGGCCAAGAGCACCAACCACATCTTCTGTCGCAAGGCCTGCCGGAGCCGGCAGCGAAAATGGGAGCGCTCGGTTCATCGCAACGCCCGCAGAAAGCGTGGGTGAGCCCCCTTTTCGGGAACTGGTCCGGATTGTCAGGTCATATGACTGAGAATCCGGACCAGTTCAGTTCAGGAGGGCTGGCCTAGCGGGCGTCGAGGAAGGCCTGCACGGTCTCGCAGATGTACTCGACCCCGCCGTCGTCGATGGCGTGGTTGCAGGGCAGGATCAGCCCCTGGCTCATCACCGTGTCGGCGTTCGGCAAGCCACCGGCCGCGACCCGGTGGGGCATGTCCTTGAACGCCGGTTGCCGGGTGGCGTTGCCGGTCCAGACCATGCGGGTGTCGACGCCGTTCTGTTCCATGTGCTGCTGAAAATCGGCCCGGCGGATGCCGGCTTCGAGCCGGAGCTGAATGGGGTACATGTGCCACGCGCTGTCGACCTCGGCGGTGAGCTGGGGCAACACGAACACGTCGGCATGGCCGGCGAAGTACTCCGTGAGCAGCGCGGCGTTGCGTTTACGGCGGGCCAGGTTGTGCTCGAGTTTGCCCATCTGCACGACGCCGAACGCGGCGGAGAGCTCGGATGGTTCGAAGTTCCAGCCCAGCTCGTCGAAGATGAACAGGTCGTCGTACTCCTCGCCGTCGGGCAGGTTCGAGAAGAAGCGTCGCTCGCCCTTCCGTGAACCGAACAGAGCAGTTTCGCTGCGTCGCCCCCACCGCCGAAGCAGCAACGCCCGGTCGATCAGCTCGGTGTTGTCGAGGCAGATCATGCCGCCGGTGCCGGCCGCGGTGATGATGTGGGACATGGCAAAACTGGTCAGCGACATGTGAGCCCGCGTGCCGGTCGGGGTGCCGCGCAGTGTCGCACCCAGGCAGTCGCAACTGTCCTCGATGACGGTCAGGTCGTAGCGATCGGCGATGGCGCGGATGGCGTCCCAGTCCGGGCAGTTGCCGATGAGGTTGGGTGTGAGTATTGCCGTGGTGCGATCGGTGATCTCGGCCTCGATCTGTTCGACGTCGATCTGGTAGGTGTCGGGCGTGACGTCGACGAAGACCGGCGTGACGCCGGCCCGGGCCATCGGCGCGATGTCGGTCGAGAACGTGACGGCCGACGTGATGATCTCGTCGCCCGGCTGCGGTCGAAGGAGTTCCACCGCGAGATACAGAGCGGAACTGCCGGAGTTGACCATGATGCCCTTGGTCTTGCCGAAGGTCGCGGCGACCAGGCGCTCCATCTCCTTGACGTTCTTGCCGATCCGCAGCGCGGTGGCCGGCCCCTGCAGGACCTCGACGACCGCATCGATCTCGGCCTGATCGTGCACGCTGCCGGCGTACTCGATGCGTTTCTTCACTGCCGAGCTCGCCTTCGTCTCGCCCGGTGCCAGCCGATCACCACTTGTCGGGCAACGCGCCGACCCGGTCGTACTTTTCGCCGAGCAGCACGCCCAGCTCGCGGGCTTCGCCTTCGCCGAGCTCGATGCCGGGCCGACCATGGGCGAATCGATAGTTGCAGACCACGGCGACATCCCCCCGGCGCCAGTCGATCGGGATGCCGAACTGGTCGTATGCCGCCACGAACTGGCGCAGCTCGTCCTTGGTGATCTCGGTGTCGTCGCCGTAGGTCATGTGCAGCGGCCGTTGCTCGTAGCCCAGGTGCATCACCAGCGGCCAGGCGTCGAACCACATGCCATGGTCGGCCACGCTGCAGTAGAG
>JABDJW010000280.1 GCA_013002375.1 Acidimicrobiales bacterium
GGCAAGGTGCGCGATATCTACGATGCGGGTGACGACCGCCTGCTGATGGTCACGTCCGATCGCATCTCGGCGTTCGATGTCGTCATGGCCGAGCCGATCACCAACAAGGGCCGGGTGCTCACTGCAACGTCGGCCTTCTGGTTCGAGCACTTGTCCGGCGTTGCACCGAGCCATCTGATCTCCACCGATTTGGCCGACTTTCCCGACGGTGCCACCGAAGCCGATCTCGCCGGGCGATCGATGCTGGTGCACAAAGCGGAAATGATCCCGGTCGAGTGCATCGTGCGGGGGTACATCACCGGGTCAGCGTGGAAGGAATACGTCAAGCACCAGACGATGCACGGCACGCCGTTGCCCGCCGGACTCCTCGAGGCGCAGCAGCTGCCCGAGCCGGTTTTCACCCCGTCGACCAAGGCCGAAGATGGCGATCATGACATCAATATCTCCTTCGATGAGGCGGTGAACCTGGTCGGCGCAGAGACCGCCGAGCTGGCGCGCGAGCTGGCCCTTTCGCTCTATACCCAGGGCTCGAAATGGGCAGCCGATCGCGGCATCATCATCGCGGACACCAAGTTCGAACTCGGGTTCGTGAACGGTGAGTTGGTCGTGGCCGACGAAATGCTCACGCCCGACAGCTCTCGGTTCTGGCCCGCCGAATCCTGGGAGCCGGGGAGCACCCCGCCGTCGTTCGACAAGCAGCCCGTGCGCGATTTCCTCGATGGACTCGACTGGGACAAGTCGCCGCCGCCGCCCGCGCTCCCCCCTGAGGTCGTGGACTCCACCGCCGCTCGCTACGTCGAGGCCTACGAACGGGTCACCGGCCGCTCCTTCGCCGACTGGCCGGGGGTCGGCTAGACAGTTCGTTGGCGGCCGCGACCGCCTACTCGCGCCGGTAGTGCAAGAGATCGCCCGGCTGGCAGTCGATCGCCTGACAGATGGCCTCGAGGGTCGTGAAGCGAATCGCTTTCGCCTTTCCCGTTTTGAGAATCGACAGGTTGGCCATCGTGATTCCGACCGTTTCGGACAGTTGGGTCAGCGTCATGTTTTTCTCGGCCAACAGGTCGTCGAGATGCACCCTGATGGGCATCAGATCGTGGCCTGCTCGAACTCGCGTAGGCGAGCCGCTTCAGAGAACGGTTCGGCCAAGGCCAGGACCCCGAGTCCAACAATGAGCATCAGCCAGCTCGGAACGCCGATGCCGATTTCGGGCACAAACGGCAGATCGGGGTCGAAGGTTCGCTGCAATGCCTGCTGGCCGACAAACTGGATCACTGGGACAGCAAGGATGGCGATCGCCAATCGGCGGAGCCGGGTGGCGTTGGCTAACGCGAAGGGTTCGCCCGCGATGACTGAGGCGACAACGGCTCTCAGACTCAGGACGGCCAGCCATGTTGCTGCGAGCGCAGCGATGACGATGACACCAACGACGGCCCGGCTGTCCCGGTCATCGCGCGATACCTCGACCATCGCCCGTAGCGCGACGGTTCCCGTCAACGTGTCGCGCTCCCTCCCGATCTCGAAGTTCTCATACGTGTTGGCCGTGCCGTCCGTGATCGCGATGGCTCGGCCATCGTCGAATTCCACGCGGTAGGCACCATCGAGCCACGACGGCACCGAGTAACTGCCGCCCCGTCCGGCCAGGGAAATCGCGATGACGAAGGCCCCGATCGTGGTGATCACAACGAGCGCGACGGTGACGATGCGGAGCGAAAGATCGAAGATCCGGGCGGTTCGGCCCGGTTGGTACGGTGTGTTCGAAACCATATCGTTTATCAATATCATATTGATAAACGATATGCAATCAGATACGGGCGGCGATGGGTCGGACGCGTGTCACAGGCCCGGTGTCACCGGTGGCCGGTCGGCTGTGGCAGAGTGAGCCCATGACGTTCTCGGTACAGGTCGACGTACAACTCCGAGCCGGGGTCGCAGACCCCCAGGGCTCCACGATCGAGCGCTCGCTCCCCGCCCTCGGCTTCGAAGGAGTCTCCGACGTACGGGTTGGCAAGAGCGTGCGATTTGCGATCGACGCGGCCGATCAGGCTGCCGCGGAAGCCACGGTCGATCAACTGTGCCAGCGGTTCCTGACGAACCCGGTCATCGAGGATGCCCAGATCACGATCGAGCCCGCCAGCTGATGGCGCCGACCGTTGGGGTTGTGCAGTTCCCCGGTACCAACTGCGAGTTCGACGTCGTCGAAGCGGTGGCATCATTGGGTGCTGAATCGGTCATCCTGTGGCACCAAGAAGCTGATTTGGGTGGAGCCGATGCCGTGGTCGTACCGGGCGGCTTTGCCCATGGCGACTACCTCCGGCCCGGCGCGATCGCCCGGTTCTCGCCGGTCATGGAATCGGTCGCCGCGTTCGCCGCGCAGGGTCGTCCGGTCGTGGGTATCTGCAACGGCTTTCAGGTACTGACCGAAGCGGGTCTGCTACCGGGCGCGCTGCAGAAGAATGCCGGGCTCAAATTCCGATGTGGCATGACGGAACTACGGGTCGAGAGCGTCGATTCGCCGCTGACCAGCCGGCTGGCGGTTGGCGATGTCGTACGGATCCCCATCAACCATTTCGAGGGCAACTACACCTGTTCGGACGAGGATTTGGCTCGGCTGCGGGACGAAGACCGCATCGTTTTCACCTACGTCGACAATCCCAACGGGTCGATGGGTGACATCGCCGGAATCTGCAATGCCGCTCGCAATGTCGTGGGGCTGATGCCACACCCCGAGCGGGCCTGTCACGATTTGCTCGGCAGTACCGATGGCCGGTTGTTGCTCGGCTCGTTCCTCGACGTTGCTTGAGGCGCAAAGCGCCGGCTCAGCTTGACCGGGAGATGCCTGCAGCCTTCAGGGTCGCCGCACTCACGCCGGCTTCGCGCCACGCGGCATAGGTGAGGCCCTTGCGCTCGCTATAGGCCTTGGCCGCGGCGACAAACCCGGCTTCGAGTTCGCTCAGATCGATCTTCTTGTCCATCGATTCCAGCTCGTCGTGGAGATCCATGCGTTCTTGAATGAGTTGCACTCGGCTCAGCGGGTCACGCGAGGGCAGTTCTTCGGCGATGCGTTCGAGGCGCGCTGCGATGGACTCTGGCGTACGACGACGGCCCCGCTTGGGCTTATTGGCTTCCAGTGCTTCGAGGTATTGACGAACGGCACGACCTTCGGCGCGACCGGTGGCGAGCGCAGCTTTGTGCTCAGGAGTGAGGGCTTTGGGGCCTTTCTTGGCCATGGGAAACTCCTCTTTCGTACTGCGTTTGGCAGCGGTAGAAATCGAATCGGCGAGCGGGGATCTTCTGACCATAGACGCGTGGTCGAACCCGGACAAAAGTGGGGAAACCAAACGGTTGATTATTTCTCAGAACGCCGGTCGGAATTTCTCGCCCCGAGCAAGAAGTCGGATCGTGCCACGACTACCGTGCGGGCCATGAGCGAACCCGTCCACCGCGCCCTCGGATTGACCGACGACGAAGCGGAGAAGATCACCGAGCTGCTCGGCCGTGAGCCCAACCACTTGGAGTTGGCGATGTACTCGGTGATGTGGAGCGAGCACTGCTCGTACAAGTCATCACGCATCCACCTGAAGCGGTTGCCGACCGAGGCTCCGTGGGTGCTCGTCGGCCCAGGTGAGAATGCCGGTGTCGTCGATGTCGGCGATGGCATCGCGGCGGCGATTCGCATCGAATCCCACAACCATCCCTCGGCGATCGAGCCGTATCAAGGCGCGGCCACCGGCGTCGGCGGCATCCTGCGCGACATCTTCACGATGGGTGCCCGCCCGATCGCGCTGATGGATCCGCTGCGATTCGGCCCGCTCGACGATCCGCGCAGCCGATGGATCGCCGAAGGTGTCGTCAGTGGGGTCAGTGGCTACGGCAACTCGGTCGGTGTGCCGACGGTCGGTGGCGAAACGGTGTTCGACGAGACCTACCGCGGCAACCCGCTGGTGAATGTCTTGTGCCTCGGCATTCTGCCCACCGAGCGGCTGGTACTCGCCAAGGCTTCCGGAGTCGGAAACCTGGCGGTTCTGTTGGGTTCGCGCACCGGTCGCGATGGCATCGGCGGCGTCAGCGTCTTGGCATCGGCCGGGTTCAGCGACGATGAGGCCGACGCCGCAAAACGGCCCAGCGTCCAGGTGGGCGATCCGTTCGAGGAGAAGCGGCTGATCGAGGCGTGCCTCACCCTGCTCGACGAGGGTTTGGTCGTCGGTATCCAGGATCTCGGTGGTGCCGGCCTCACGTGCGCGGCCAGCGAAACCGCCTCGAACGGTGGCGTCGGTATGGACTTCGATGTCAGTGCGGTGCCGCGCCGCGAGGATGGCATGGAACCGTTCGAGGTCATGACAAGCGAGAGCCAAGAGCGCATGCTCGCCATCGTGACGCCGGAGGGTGTCGATCGGGTCCGAGAGCTCTGCAGCAAGTGGGAAGTCGAAGCAACGGTCGTCGGTCGGGTCACCGAAGGTGGCGCCCTGCGCATCGTCGACGGGTTCGAAGGTGAGGAGTTGGCCAACGTGCCGGCGTCGACGCTGCACGAGGACGCGCCGCTCTATGACCGGCCGCGTCAAGCACCGGCCGACCTCGATGCCTTCCGGGCCGATTCGGCCAATCACCTGCCGGCCCCCGACGACGTCGGCGCCGATCTCAAAGCCATGTTGATCGACCCGGAGTGGGTCTATTCGCAGTACGACCACCAGTTGTTTCTGAACACCGTGGTCGGTCCCGGCGCCGACGCCACCCTTCTTCGACTGAAGCACCCGACGACCGGTGAGGAAACCGGGCGTGGCCTGGCGCTCACCGTTGACGGCAACCATCGGTGGTGTGCGATCGATCCGAAGATAGGTACCGCGGCGACGATGGCCGAGGCGCTCCTGAATCTGGCTTGCGTCGGTGCCAAACCGTTGGCGACCGTCAATTGCCTGAACTTCGGCAATCCCGAACACCCGGAGGTCATGTGGCAGCTGAGCGAGGCCATCGACGGTATGACCGAAGCGTGTGAGGCGTTCGGTGCCCCGGTCGTCGGCGGCAACGTGAGCCTCTACAACGAGTCGCTCGGCACCAATATCGATCCCACGCCGGTCATCGGTCTGCTCGGCATGGTCGACGATCTTCGGGCGGTGCCGCCGGGCCTCGACTGGCTCGATGGCGATCGCTTGATCCTGCTCGGCGCCACCGAGTCCGACGAACTGAGCGGTTCGCAGTGGGCGTTCGAGCAGGGTCACCGCCGGGGCCGGCTGGCGCCGGTCGATCTCGGCGCCGTCGCCTCGGTCGCCGACCTGGTTCGGTCCTTGGTCAACGACCGGATGGTCACTGCGGTGCACGACGTGTCGGTCGGCGGCTTGGGGGTGGCCTTGGCCGAGATGGCGGTGGCCTCGAACGTCGGTTGCACCATCGCTCGCGTCGCCGATCATGCCGCCTTGTTCTGCGAATCGCCCGGCCGAGTCGTCGTCTCGGCGACGACCGAGCAAATGGACGACGTGCTCGCCCGCGCCGATGCCGCCGGCGTTCCTACAACTCGATTGGGACTGGCCCACGGCGACCGCCTTGCCGTGAAGGGCCTGCTCGATCTGGCCGTCGACGAGCTCACCACGAAGTATCGCGAAACCCTGCCCGCCGCACTCGGCCAGGGCACCACCCAAGGCTGAGCAGCCCTGGGCACCACCACTGGAGTCGCACTGGGGTCAGGTCTACGTTGGACTTCGCGCGCCTGTCGGAATTTCAACCGAAAGTACCGCTCCGTACCTGGGGTCAGGTCTCGGAT
>JABDJW010000294.1 GCA_013002375.1 Acidimicrobiales bacterium
CTTGTAGGTCCAGGTCTCGGCGAAGTCGACCGGTGTGCCGTCGACCGTGAAGTCCATCTCGCCGACGGTCACCAGCTGCAGGCCGGTGGCGGTGACGATGATGTCGGCTTCGAGGTGGTCGCCCGACTTCAGGGCGATGCCGGTTTCGGTGAACGACTCGATGTGATCGGTCACCACGCTGGCCCGCCCTGCCTTCATCGCGTTGAAGAGATCGCCGTTCGGCACCAGGCACAGGCGTTGATCCCACGGGTTGTAGGTCGGGGTGAAGTGGGTCTCGATGTCGTAGCCGGGCCCGAGCTCGTCGCGGACCATCGTCAACAGCTTGTCCTTGACCTTCTCCGGATCGTCGCGGGTCTTCTTGTAGAGCAGGTTGCCGAGCAGGACGTTCTTCCACCGGGTGGCGTTGTAGGCGACCTTGTCGGGCAGCACCCGGCGCATGGCGTTGGCGATGGCGTCGGTGTCGGGCCGAGACGCCATGTAGGTCGGGGAGCGTTGCAGCATGGTGACGTGGCCCGCGGTTTCGGCCATGGCCGGCACCAGCGTGACGGCGGTCGCGCCCGAGCCGATCACCACGATCTTCTTGCCCGCATAGTCGAGATCCTCGGGCCACTTCTGCGGGTGCACGATGGTGCCGGCGAAGTTCTCGCGCCCGGGGAACTCGGGATCGTGGCCGCCCTTGTAGCTGTAGTAACCCGAGCACATGAACAGATAGCCACAGGTGTAGGTGGTGGGGGTGCCGTCGTGATCGACGGTCAGCGTCCATTGGGCGTCGTCGGTCGACCACTGGGCTCCCTGCACCCGATGGTTGAACCGGATGTGTTGATCGATGCCGAACTCGGTGACGGTCTCGTGCAGATACTCGAGAATCGCGGGTCCATCGGCGATGCTTTTGGCCGCCTTCCAGGGCTTGAAGCAGAAGCCGAGGGTGTGCATGTCGCTGTCGGAGCGGATGCCCGGGTACCGGAACAGGTCCCACGTCCCGCCGAGCGCCGGCCGCCCCTCGAGGATCGCGTAGCTGCGGTCCGGGCTCATGGTGTTGAGGTGGTAGCCGGCGCTGATCCCCGAGATGCCGGCCCCGACCACGATGACGTCGAAATGTTCCGTATTCACGGCAGCGAACCTAGTCTCGTCGGCTCGGGGCGCCGCGATCGGTACATTCGAGCGGTGGCGCAATCTCACTCTGAACGGCCTGCATCAGGACGGCACCAACCCGACGATGCGCTGAGTCGCGAGCGGCTGCTCGAAGCGACGGCGTTTCTGGAATCGGTGGCCGAGGCCAAGGATGTCCTGCGGGAGCTGAGCCCGGAGGAGCGGGCCCGGTTCCTGAATGCCGCCGGCGACGTGTTCTGTGCCGACCCCGAGGAACGGCGGCAGCGGGTGAAGGCTCGCCGCCGGAAGGCCCGGGCCGACAAGCTGGCCCGCGACGAAGCGGTGTTGGACGACACGGGCATTCGGCGCTTGCGGGACAAGCCGGTGTTCACGACCCCGAACGTGTTCGCGCCCGACGACTTTGCCCAGCACGACGTCATCGATACCCCCGGCCTACCGCCGTTCCGGGAGACGATCGAGGCCCAGCACTGTTACATCTGCAAGGCCAAGTACCACGAGGTGCACCACTTCTACGACCAGATGTGCCCGACGTGTTCGGACGTCAACTTCGCCAAGCGGGGCGAGCTGGCCGACCTCTCCGGAACGGTCGGACTCCTGACCGGCGGCCGGGTCAAGATCGGTTATCAGGCCGGCATCAAGCTGTTGCGATGCGGGGTCGACCTGATCATCGCCACCCGGTTTCCGCGCGATGCCGCGGCCCGGTACGCGGCCGAACCCGATTTCGCCGAGTGGGGCCACCGGCTCGAGGTCTTCGGGCTCGACCTGCGCCATACGCCCAGCGTCGAATCGTTCTGCCAGCACTTGCTGACCACCCGGTCGCAGCTCGACTACATCATCAACAACGCCTGCCAGACCGTCCGGCGGCCGCCCGACTTCTATCGCCACATGATGCAGCTCGAATCGGCGTCCCTCGACACGTTGCCGGTGGAGATCCTGGGCCTGGTGGGGGAGTACGAGGGCTTGCGGGGCTACGACATGCTCCCGGCCGCCGACGCAGCCGCCGAACTCGATGCGATCGGGGACGAAGGGCCGGCTCTCGCCGGGTCGGCCGAGTTGTCCCAGGTGCCGCTCCTGCCCGACGAGGTTGCCCGCACGCCGGCCGAGGCCGAGGCGCAGGCGGCACTGTTCCCGCACGGCAAGCTCGATCAGGATGTGCAGCAGATCGACCTGCGGGACCGGAACAGCTGGCGGCTTCTGCTGCACGAGGTCTCGACCGTCGAGCTGTTGGAGACCCAGCTGGTGAATGCGGTGGCGCCGTTCATCCTGAACGCTCGGCTGCGGCCGCTGATGGACGCCACGCCGGGCCGGCACAAGCACATCGTGAACGTCTCGGCGGTCGAGGGGCAGTTCTACCGCCGCTACAAGACCACCAAGCACCCGCACACCAACATGGCCAAGGCCGCGCTGAACATGATGACCCGCACCTCGGCCACCGACTATCACTCGACCGGCATCCACATGAACAGCGTCGACACCGGCTGGGTCAGCGACGAGGATCCGGTGGCCATCGCCGAGCAGAAGACCGCCGAACATCGCTTCCACCCGCCGCTCGACATCGTCGACGGTGCGGCCCGCATCGTCGACCCGATCATTGATGGCACCAACACCGGTACCCACCGGTGGGGTCGGTTCCTGAAGGACTACGTGCCCACCGATTGGTAGGTCAGGCCCGGGGCCAGATGGTCTCGGTGTTGCCGTCGACGGCGATGATCTGGCCGGAGATGTGGCAGCCGTGGTCCGACGCCAGGTAGCAGATCAGGTCGGCGATCTCGTCGGGGTCGACGAAGCACTGCATCGAGGTGCCCACGGTGTACATGCGGCGGACCTCGGCCTCGGTGATGCCTTCGAGCTCGGCATGGGCCGCGATGACCCGATCCATGCGATCGCTGGTGACGCTGCCCGGGCAGATGCCGTTGACCCGGATGTTGTCGGGCCCGAGTTCCATGGACAGCGTCTCGGTCAGTCCCTGCAGCGCCCACTTGCTCGCCACGTAGGGCGTGCGGGTGGGGTAGCCGAACTGACCGGCGGTCGAGATCAGGTTGATCAGCACGCCGCGGCGCTGGGCTCGGAAGACCGGCGAGACCCGACGGGCGCAGAAGAAGTGCGAATCGAGGTTGACGGCCATGGTCTGGCGCCACTCGGCGTCGGTGATGAAGGCCCGGCGGCCTTCCAGGGAGATCTTCATGGACGGCCAACGTAGCGGGCCGGCTCATCCGGCAGGCTCGATCCGCCTGTTGGGCGGTCTCGACTCGCGCTGCGGCTGCATTGGAGCTGGCGAGCCGGCGCTCGTGTCCCTTCGGCTGGTGAGCCTGCGTGCCAGACTCGATCGATGGAGTATCGAAAACGACGGTGGGTCACGATCGTGCAGGTCGTGGTGGCGATTGCGGTGCTGGGTTTGGCGGCCGGAGCCGCCGCGGCCCTTGGCGATACCGAACGCATCACCGGGTACTGGGCGGGCGCCGAAGTCGACCTTTCCGGCCCCGACCGGGTGCACGAGGTGATCGACTATGAATTCGGCGTCGCCTCCCGGCACGGCATCTACCGCGACGTACCGGGCCTCGATCCGGACTCGGCGGTGACGGTCTCGTCGCCCACTGCGCCCGACCAATTCGTGCTCGAGTCGCGATTCGACGAGACCAGGATCCGCATCGGCTCCCCGGTGAAGACCATCCGGGGTCGGCATCGCTACGAGATCGACTACCGGGTCGAGCTGAATGAGGGATTCGCTTTCGTCGGTGAGGCGGTCTCGGTCGCGTGGGATGCGGTCGGCGATCGGTGGGAGGTGCCGATCTCGGGCATCGAGTTGCATCTGGTCGTGGCGGCCGAACTCACCGATCTGCGTTGCTCGCAGGGCGAGACCGGTTCGTGGGACGGCTGCACCGTGATCCAGACCGAACCGGGCCATCTGGTGGCCACGATCGACAAGGTCGGTACCGGCGAGGGCGTGACGATCTCGGGCCAGGTCGGTCGGCCGCTGGCCGCCGCGCCGGGTCTACCGCCCGTGCCCACGGGCCGGCCGGACGATCCGGGGCTCGGTATCGTGCTACCGGCCTTGATCGCCGCGCTCGGGTTGGTCGGTGGCGCGGTTCTCGCCACGCCGTTCGTCCGTCGGGCCGGCCGCGAGCTGGTGTGGGCCGGGGGCGGCGCCGACGCCGCGTTCGGGCCCCGAGGCAACGAGTCGTTCGACGTCCAGCGGATCGATCACGACAAGTTGGCCGATCTGGCCACCACCGAATTCGCTCCGCCCGAGGAGCTCGACGCCTGGCAGGGTGGGGTGTTGCTGGCCGAGCGGGTTCGGCCCGATCACCGGGTGGCCTGGTTGCTGGCCCGGTCGATCGATGGCCAGGTCGACATCGAGGGCCAGGGCAAGGACGTCGAGCTGGTCGCCACCGACACCACCGCCGACGATCCGCTGTTGGTCGCGATGTTCGGCGGGCGCAGCACGGTCGAGCTCGGCAAATACGATCCCCAGTTTGCCGCGGCCTGGAAGCGGGTGGGCCGTCAGCTCGACGACTGGCAGGAGGGCTCCAACTATTGGGATCCGGGGGGCGATCAGCGTCGGATGAAGGTCCGGGTCTTCGGTATCCTCGGGGCGCTCGTGGGTCTCGCGGTGGCCGGGTTCTCGGCGGTGATGGTCAATCGGGCCGGCGGCGCCTATGTCGTTCCGCTGGTGATCGGCGCGGTACTGCTCGGCGTTTCGTTGGCCGCGCTTCTGACCAGTTGGGAGCTTCGGGTGCGCACGCCCCACGGCAGCGGTTTGTGGCTGCGGGTCGAGTCGTTCCGCCGGTTCGTGGCCGACTCCGATGCCCGGCACGTGCAACAAGCGGCCGAGATGGGCCTGCTGCTGCAGTACACCGCGTGGGCGGTCGCGTTGGGTGAGGTCGACCACTGGTCGGAGGTCGTCGAGCAAGCCGGGCTGGAGCCCGAGGTCAGCCATCGAGCCATGCACTACGCAGCCGTCGCCCCCAACCTGCACTCCGCCACTCGCGCCGCCGCGACCGCACCGTCGAGCAGCGGTGGTGGTGGCGGGGGTTCGGTCGGTGGCGGTGGAGGCGGCGGAGGCGGCGGCTCGTGGTAGCCCTCCACCAAACCTTCCGTCTCAGCCAAATAGGGTCAGACCCCATTTCGCCGAAAGGGGTCAGACCCCGGGTAGTGTCTCGCCGTGCGAATGATCTCCTACATGGCGCCCGGGTTTCCCGAGGAGTTGTTCGAGGTCCTGGCCGGCCACATCGGCGCCAGCGTCGAGTACGAGACCGCGCGGTCCGGCCCCGCGCCAGGCGACGATCCCTTTGGCGAGGGCGGTTTCGACTTCGGTTGGATCTGCTCGACGTCCTACGTCGATCTCCATCAACGCGGCACCAATCCGTCGATTCGGCTGGCCGGAGTGGCCTGGGTGCCCGACGACGCGGACAGCGCGGGCCGGCCGATGTACTTCGGTGACGTGGTGGTCCGGGCCGATTCGCCGGTGCAGTGCATCGCCGACCTGGCCGGACGCCGAGTCGGCGTCAACGACCCGGTGAGCCTCAGCGGCTTCCACGCCCTGCGCCTGGCCATCGAGCAGCTCGGTGAAGTACCCGAATCGTTCGCTGACCTCACGTTCACCGGCGGACACCACATCTCGCTCGATCAGGTGGCCGCCGGAGAGATCGACGCCGCGGTGGTCGATTCGGTCGTGAGGATCGGACGGAGCCGCCATGACGACACCGTCGCCGCGCTGCGAATCGTCGACCGGCTCGGTCCCTGGCCGGTGCAGCCTCTGGTGGTGCGGTCCGACATGGACGACCACGTGCGGGCGCGGGTACAGCGGGCGTTGCTCGATGCGAACGCCGATCCCGCAGTGCAGCGACAGCTGGAGCGATCCGCGCTCACCGAGCTCGTTGCGGTGGGGCCCGATCACTACGACGGCGTTCGCCGGGTTTTCTCCGGGCAGTCGCTGGGCTAGACCGGATCCGTCGCCAGACCGAAGGGTTGGGTATGGGCCGCTGGAGCCGAGCCGAGATCGAAAGAGCATTCAAGCACTACCAGGCGATGGGCCTGCTGTCGGCGCGGACAGGGGACTGGACCCACTGGGGTCAGGTCTTCACCGACGACGTCACCTATGACGAGCATCAGCTGGGCCGGTGGGGCGGCCAAGCGGCGGTGATCAAGAACATGGCCGCGGTCATGCACATGACCGGCGACGAAGCCGACATGTCCGACCCGGCGGTGAAGCGCGACCGTTTCATCAACATGCCGTGGCTGTTCTGCAATCAGTATCCGTGCGAAGACTTCGTCGTCGACGAGGATCGTGGCTGGGTCTGGGCCCTGATCTGGAACCGGATGGATGATCCCGGCGACGGCAGCATCCATCAGGCGAACTGTTTCAACCTCTTCAAGTACGCCGGCCGGGGGCGGTTCTCGTTCGAGCAGGATCTCTACAACCCGCTCGAGTTCCAGGAGATGATGGCCAACTGGGTCAAAGCGGTCGAACGGTGCGGTGTCGATGTCGACCGGGCCGAGCGGCACGTGATCCGAGCGGCCGAGGCGCGCGCCGCCCTGGGGGTCGATGATCTGTCGACCGACGATCTGGCCGACCGAGGCGCGGTGCACTTCGGTGGTGGCGGCTGGAGCCAGGAGCCGGAGGTTCCGGCCGACGCGCCGGTGCGGGCGCCGTGGGACAAGCGGGAACTCCAGCAGGCCTACGACGAGTACGTGGGCGCGCTCAACCGCTCGGCCCGAACCGCCGACTGGTCGCACCTCGGCGCCCGGTTCATGCCCGATGCCACCTTCATCGAGACCGTGCTCGGCCGGTGGGCCAAACGCGAGGCCATCGTGCGCGAGATCGGCGCGTTCATGCACCAGAGCGGCCGCTACCCGTGGGTGTTCCTCAACCGCTACGTGCCCGAGGCCCAGGTGATCGATGACGAACGCGGTTGGGTCTGGGCCAAGCTGGTCGGTCGGTTCGATGATCCCGGTGATGGCTCCCGCCACGAAGCCGAGATCTTCGTGTTGCTCAAGTACAAGCAGGACGGTCTGTTCAAGTCGGCCGAGACGATCTACAACCCCAACGAGTTCAAAGCGGCGATGAGCGAATGGAAGAAGGCGCGCGATGCGGCCGCGACCGACGCCGAGGCGACCGATCGGATGCTGGCCGAGCGCCAAGCCCGCGCCCAGGCCCAGGCCCCGTTGCAGCTCGACGATGCGTCAAGTGCGTCGGAGCCGGGCTGAGGTCAACGCCGGCGGCCGTGCCGTGATCACGGCGTCGAGGCGGGGAGGTAGACATCGGCGTGATCGGGGGACAGCAACGGCCGGCCCAGGATCACGTCGGCGGCCCGTTCGGCCAGCATCATGGTCGGGGCGTAGATGTTGCCGTTGGTGACGATGGGCATGATCGACGCATCGACCACCCGAAGACCGTCGACCCCGTGCACCCGGAACGTCTGCGGATCGATGACCGCCATGGGGTCGTCCGCCGCACCCATCTTGCAGGTACACGACGGGTGCAGGGCGGTCTCGCTGTCGCGGGCCACCCAGGCCATGATCTCCTCGTCGGTGCTGACCTCGGCGCCCGGCGAGATCTCGCCGCCGTTGTAGGGCTCGAAGGCCGGCTGATTGAGGATGCGGCGTGCGGTGCGCACCGCTTCGATCCACTCGCGGCGATCGCGTTCGGTCGACAGGTAGTTGAACCGCACTTCGGGCTTCTGCCGGGGATCGGTCGAGGTGATCTTCACGGTGCCGGTGGATTCGCTGAACATCGGCCCGACGTGCACTTGATAACCATGGCCCTCGGTCGGGGCCGAACCGTCGTAGCGAATCGCGATCGGCAGGAAGTGGAACATCAGGTTCGGGTAGGGTTCGTCGGGATTGCTGCGCACGAATGCACCGGCCTCGAAGTGATTCGTGGCCGCCGGGCCCTTCCGGAACAGCCATTGCAGCCCGATGATGGGCATGCGCCATTTAGCCAGGTGGGGCTGCATCGACACCGGTTCCTTGCAGGCGTATTGGATGTAGACCTCGAGATGGTCCTGCATGTTCTCGCCGACGCCGGGGAGGTCGGCGACCAGGTCGACGCCGAGGCCCTCGAGGTGCTCACGACCGCCGATACCGGACAGCTGGAGAAGCTGGGGCGAGTTGAACGCGCCGCCGCACAAGATGATCTCGGTGCCCCGCACGGTGTGGCGCCTGCGGCCGCGCCGATACTCGACGCCGGTCGCTCTGGTGCCGTCGAACAACACGCGGTCGGCGTGGGCTCGGGTGATGAGATCGAGGTTGGGCCGGTCGAGCACGGGGTGCAGGTAGGCCCGGGCCGCGCTGAGGCGCCGGCCCCTTCGGACGTTCTTGTCGAACGCGGCGAAGCCCTCCTGGCGGTATCCGTTGACATCGTCGGTTCGGCGAAAGCCGGCCTGCGGCCCGGCGTCGAGCCACGCCTGGAACAGGGGGCTGGCGGCCGGCCCCCGTTCGAGCTCCAAGGGGCCGGCGTCGCCCCGCCAGTCGTCGCCACCGGCCAGGCAGTTCTCCATGCGCTTGAAGTAGGGCAGGCAATCGGCGTAGCGCCAGTTGGCCATGCCCGGAAGCATCGCCCACTTCTCGTAGTCCATCGGGTTGCCCCGCTGGAAGATCATGCCGTTGATGCTGCTCGAGCCGCCGAGCACCTTGCCCCGAGCGTGGTAGACCCAGCGCCCGTCCATATGGGGCTCGGGCTCGGACTCGTACTTCCAGTCGTAGAACCGGCTGCCGATCGGGTAGGCGAGGGCCGCCGGCATGTGGATGAAGACATCCCACTTGAAGTCGGTGCGGCCCGCCTCGAGGATGAGGACCCGGTTGTTGGGGTTGGCGCTCAGCCGGTTGGCCAACGCGCAGCCGGCCGAGCCGCCACCGATGATGATGTAGTCGTAGTCGGTCAAGACCGTCAGTGTAATTCCAGGGCAATTCTTTGGCCTGAATGGTTCGCCACTACGGTCGCACGATCACCGCTTCGACCACTACCTCGACCCCTGGGCCGCCCCCCAGCAAGCCGTTGGGCACGCTGCGGCACGGCCAATTCGCCCGCTTCATCGCCGGGGCGACAGTCGCGTCGATCGGGCAGTTCCTGTCCGGATTGGCGACGCCGTTCTACATGAACGAACTGACCGACTCGAACGCCTGGGTCGGGGCCAGCGGCTTTGCCGGGCTGATCCCGGCCGTCTTCTTGACGCCGCTCGCCGGGATCCTGGCTGATCGCATCAGTCGGCGGATCCTCCTGACCGTCGCCTACGGCATGCAGACGATCGCGATGACCGTGCTGCTGGTCATGTACCTGGCCGACGCACTGACCCCGTGGCGCATCATCTTCATCATGTTGGCCTCGGGCTCGGTGGCCGGCTTCATGTTCGCACCGCTGCAATCGATGGCCCCCACGTTGGTGCCTCGGGCCGACCTGGTCCCGGCCGTCCAGCTCCTTTCGATCGCCTTCACCGTCGGTCGGGCGATTGGTCCGGGCCTCGGTGCCCTCGTGTTGTGGTCGACCGGCCCGGGGTTGGCCTACGGCATCGCGGTCGGTTGCCTGGTTTTCGCCACCGCGGCGATGGCCTCCACCCATCCCGACGAGCCGAAGGCCGCGGCACCCAGCAGCCTCCGGCGCGACTTCATCGAAGGCATCCGCTACATCCGAGCTCGTCCCGCGATCGGGCTGGCGGTGAAGGCCGCGTTTGCGATCGGGGCGTTCGGTGCGGTGTGGGCGTTCTCGTTGGCGGCCAGTGTGGCCGATGACGCGTACGGCGTCGGAGGCGGCGGGCTGGGGCTGTTGGCCACGATGATCGGCGTCGGTTCGGTGGGAGCCAGCATCTTCATCAGCAGGGGCGGGAGCGAAGTACGCCGATCGACCCTCGAACCGGTCGCGCTGTCGCTCTACGCGATCGGGGTCGCGATCGCCGCATCGACGCCTTGGTTCTACGTCGGCATGATCGGCTATTTCACCATGGGCATCGCCCACATGTGGCACAACGTCACGCTCTCGACCTCGCTGCAGGTCCAGGTGGAGGAGAGCCACCGGGGCCGGGTGATGTCGGTGTTCCTGGTGGCGATCCTCGGCGGATTGCCGATCGGGGCGATCGTGGGTGGCGCGCTCTCGGATCTCCTACCCATTCGGGTGGTCATGGGTGGTTCAGCTTCGTTGATTGGCATCCTCACCGTCTGGTGGTGGTTCGCCGCCGACCGGTTCCATGGGCTCGATGGCTCGCCGGTCGACGCGCACTCGTCGCGCTGACTCGCTCGCGCTGCGCCCGATCGACTAAAAACGGTGATCGAGGCATCGAAGCGACGGCTCGACGCCCCAGGCGCACTGGCCCGGACGGAACTGAACGCTTACTCACCATGGCGGGAGAGTCGGACGGGTCGGTTCGTCGCGTCTGCCCGGCTACTGTCCCGGCGGCACCTTCAGACCGGCGTCATTGGCCGGACGGTCCCGCGACAGGAAGGCGCCGGCATCGGCCAGGATGAACTGGCCGGTGATGCAGCGGGCCAGATCGCTGGTCAGAAACACCGCGAGGCGGGCGAGCTCGTCGGGTTCGACCATGCGCCGCAGCGGCGTCGACGCCACGATCTGTTCGACCCGCTCCTCGGTGAACGCCGCGGCGACGGTCTCGGTGAGGGTGGTGCCGGGAGCGATCGCCAACACACGGACACCGGCCGGCCCGAGCTCGACCGCCATCGAGGTCACCAGATGGTTCACCGCAGCCTTGGCCGCCGCATAGGCGCTGTTGAACGAAGAGGGGCGGGTGGTTTCGCCCGAGGTCACGAACAGGATCACGCCGCCCGCGCCGTGGGCCAGCATCGCCTCGGCTTCGGCCCGGCCGCAGAGCGCGGCCAGAGTGAGGTTCTGATCGACGATGTCGCGCCAGTCGTCGCCGCGGTACTGCACGAACGGCTTGAGTCCGCGACCGGGCGGCAACATTCCGATGTTGTTCACCGCCATGGTGATCGGCCCGAGCGCCTCGGTGATGTCGGCGACCATTTGATCGATCGAGGCATCGTCGCGGCAGTCGGCGATGAAGGCCTGGGCCCGACCGCCGGCCGCTTCGATCTCGGCGACGACCGCGGCGGCCGGTTCGGCCCGGATATCGTTGACCGCAACGGTCGCGCCGGCGTCGGCGAGCCACCGGGCGATCTCGCGACCGATACCGGCACCGGCGCCGGTGACCACTGCGACCCGCCCGTCGTGATCGATCGTGATGCTCACCGAGCGAACGCCGCGATCAGATCGTCGACGGCCGCATCGGCCCAGGCCAGGACCGTCGCGGCCTCGGTGCCACCCAACGGATGGGGGACGGTCACGATGCGGGCATTGGTGGCGCCCAGGCTGGCTGCGGTCTCGGTGGTGAGATCGACGAATCGCTCAGTGGTGACGACGACGGCCGGTATGCCCGCCGCCTCGAGTTGGACGGAGTCGTGGACACTCCACGACGTGCAGCTGCCTCAATCGGCGCTGCCGGTGAGCACCAGTTGGACCTGTCTGGTGAGTCGGCCCATCACTTGATCGGGGGCAGCGAGCGCGGCGTTCTTGGTCTCGACCGGTCCGACGATCGCGCCGGTGCGCTCGGCCAGTCGTTCGGCCATACGGTTGAGCAGCAGGCCGGCGTTCGGTTTGGTGTTGTCGAGAATGCCTATGGTGAGGCCTTTGAGATCACCGGCGGCGTGCGCGCCGGCGGCAATCGTGGCAGTGGTCGGGCCGTCGGGCGCGTAGATCCTCATACGGGAACCGTAACGCTCTTGGTCATGCCCCAGCTGGGAATGACACAACTGTGTTTGCCCGCGCCGCCGGTCACGAAGACCTTGATGTTGTCGGGCACTTCGGTCATCGCCATCAGGGCATCGTCGTCGAGTTCCTCCTGCCAGGGCGCCCAGGCCCGTAGGGCGAACGCCCGGCGGAGATCGCCGACCCGCATCTGGGCCTTCTCGAACAGCCACTGGGCTACGTCGGCTCGGTCGAGCCCCATCTTGGCCATGGCTGCCGCATGCTCGGGACACAGGGCGACGAAGTACTCGCCCTGGCTGATCGGCGCGTTGTTCTGGCCGAGCGACGTCATGGCCGAGGCCACCTTGTCGAGGATGGCACCGGCATCGGCCGACTCCATGTCGTGCACGTTGTGGGGCCCCTCGCCGCAGTGCAGCGTCACCGCGCCGGCGGCGTCGACACCCACGCTGGCCGGGTAGGCGCCCCACGGGGACGCAGCCTCGTTCTCGGCCACGCAGTAGGTGTACTTGGCCGGGCCACCCTGGGTCGAGGCATCGCCCGGACCAGGGGTCGCGCCGGCGATGTGCAGCAGGATCAGGCGCACTGCCCGACCCGTGCTGGCGTTGGCCCGGTTGCCGGGGCCGAACGAACCCAGGCCGGCGTTGTAGCCGCCGGCGCTGACCGCCTCGCCGTGTACGATCAGCAGCGGTGCCACCGGGTGTGTCGTGGCGTTGACGCCCCGCAGGTTCAGTTCGGGCGCGGCGAGCGCCCGCACAGCGGCCACCAGCACCGGCAGGTGTTCGGGCGCGCAGCCGGCGAGTACGGCGTTGACCGCGATCATCCGCCGGGTGGCCAGACCGCCGCGGGGTTCCAGGGTGGCGATGACCTCGTCGGGGTCGGTGTCGGGCGTTCCGGCCAACATCGCTTCGACCCGTTCGATGGTCGGCGGCACCAGCGGGAGTCCGTCCCCCCAACCGTGTTCGGCGAAGAGCTCCATCACCGCGATCGGATCTTCGGTGGCCAGGTCGAGCATTTTGGGCTGGTCGACGGCGCTCACTCGGCCTCCCTCCCATACGCGGCGATGATCGGTTCGAGCTCGGTCGGCGTGGCACCGTGGGTGATCACGCCGTCGCAGCCGAGCGCGAACTGGTTCCTGATCGCGGCAACGCATTGGGCCGGGGAGCCGGTGGCGCTCGACGCGAGCCACTCGTCGGGTAGCAGCGTGGCGACATGTTCGAGCTCGTCCGTCGTGCCCGAGACATCGAGGCCGCCGCGAAAGTTGGCCACCAGCTCGTCGTTTCGGAACCGCTCCAGTACCGCGGGATCCCAGTCGTTCGTGCGCACCAGCAGGTCGCCGTAGCCCTGAAGGTACGTGGCCAGGCGCCCGACCGACTTCATCAACCGGCGATCTTCGGGGAAGTGATCGCCGATCGTGGCGAAACACGACCACACCTTCACGTCGGCAGGGTCGCGTCCGGCTTCCTCGGCCGCGGTCTTGACCGTCTCGACACAGCGAGCCGTGGTCTCGTCGGTGAAGTAAGTGTGGAGTATGACCTCGTCGAAGCAGCGGCCGGCCAGCTTCAGGGTGTTCGGGCCGAAGGCGACCAGGTTCATCGGCAGGTGTTCGTCGAGTGTCGCGTCGAGATGCAGGAGCGGGTAGCTGCCGGCCGGCCCATCGTGGCCCATGATCACCTCGCCCCGGAACAACCGGCGCATGAGGCCGGCGAAATCCTCCATCTGCGCGGTGGTGATGCGGTCGATGCCGTAGGCGTCCTGCAGGCGATCGATGCCGCGGCCGAGGCCCAGAACGAAGCGCCCGTCGGTCAGGCTCTGCATCGTGCGGGCGTAGCCGGCGGTGACCATCGGGTGGCGGGTGTTGTGGTTCGTGGCCGCAGTGGCGATCGTGATGTGTTCGGTCACCGCGCCGGCCGCGCCGCACAGCGTGGCGGCTTCTTTCTTGTTGTAGCGCTCGGAGATGAAGGCAGTGCCGAAGCCCATCGCCTCGCCCTGCCGGACCTCGTCGAGAAGATCCCGGGAACTGGCTGCTTGGCCGGACAGGGCATAGAAGCCGAGCTCGGGGTGGGCAAGGGGCGTCGTGGCGGGCGCAGTGGCCTCGTCGGTCGCGGACATGCGAGCACCGTAGCGGCCGGGCCAGGATGGGAGCCATGGCGCATCCCGACGACGAGTTTCATCCGCCGGCGACCGACGATCCGTACTGGACCGAGACGTGCTGGTTCACCTTCACCGTTCCCGAGCGCAAGCTCTCGGGTCAGCTCTACCCGTTCTTCCGCCCGAACCAGGGGGTGACGTCGGGCGGAGCGTACTTCTGGGATGCAGAACCGGCGCCCTACGGCAACAGCCAGCCCTGGAACATCCGCTACGGGAAGAACTTCTGGCACCTGCCGATTCCGGATCAACCCCTGTCGGACATCGCGCTGGCCAACGGAATCCGGTACCGCTGCCTGGAAGACCAATCGGTGTACCAGATCGGCTACGTCGATCCCGACCCGACCGATGGTCAGGCGCCGGACATCGAGGTCGAGCTGCTCTTCACCGCCGTCGCTGCGCCCAATTACCTGAGCGGATCGCACCTCGACCAACCCGGCCGGTACACGGGCACGATAGCGCTCGAGGGTGAGACGATCGTGGTCGATTCGTTCGGGTTCCGGGACCGCTCCTGGGGCGTACGTCCCCAGTTCGGCCTCGGCCTGGCCGGGTCGCCGGCGATGCGGGGCGGCTACAGCTACGCGACCGCGTCCGAGCGCGATGGCTGGCACGCGATCACGATGTCGTTCAGCGATGGGTTGAGCGATGCCGAATCGGAGTGCATCGGTATTCACGGCGATGTCGTGCGCGATGGCACCTGGGCGAAGTTGGCTGCCGGCCGACGCACGGTGCTCGAGCGTTGCGCTGACACCGGTGCTCCCACCCACGTCGCGCTCGACATCACCGATGAGCTCGGGCGGGAACTCCACGCCGAAGGCCGAGGCCACAACAAGCTCGGCGTACACCTCAACCCGAACCTGTTCACCTGGAACTGTCTGACCGAGTGGACCTTCGATGGCATCACCGCGTGGGGCGAGGACCACGACAACTGGAGCGCCACCGCCGCCCGCCGCTTTTTCCGCAGGGTCTGACCCCTTTTGGGGGTTTGGGGTCTGACCCCTTTTGGCAGTGTTGCTGACAGTTTCGGCGGGGCGGGGGGCCGCGAACGGCTGCGGCGAGGCCTCTAGAGGTAGTCGGTCATCAGCAGGTCGAGGCAGGTCGAGGCCGGATTCTCGAGCCAGATGGTGTGATCGGCCGGCATGTGGCCGCGCTCGACCATCCGGTTGATCACCCGCACCACGATGGCGCAGTATCGCATCGCGGCGAAGAGCTCATAGTACCGCACGTTGTCGATCGATCGGCCGCTCACGGCGGCGTAGTGCGTTGCCTGCTCGTCGCGGGTCGGCTCGCCCGGAAGGCGCGGCTGGCCCATGGTCTCGTGGGACCAGTGGTCGAACATCAGCCACCAGCCCAGGTCGTACACCGGCGGGCTGATGGAGGCCGCTTCGAAATCGGTCACGCACGCGGGGCTGAAGTCGCTCCAGATGATGTTGCCGGGGCGCGGATCGCCCCAGCTCAGCGCCAGTTCGGCATCGTCGGGCATGTTGGTGTCGAGCCAGGTGATCGCTTCCTCGACGCGGGGATGCACGCGATCGCCGATCTCGCGGCGGTAGTAGTCGTGCCAGAGATCGAACTGCCGTCGGGTGCCCGCCGTGACGCCGTCGGGGGTGAGCCAATCGAGCCCCGCCGCTCGCCAGTCGATCGCGTGAATCGCCGCCATGGTCTCGACTCCAGCGGTCACCAAGCGGGCTCGTTGCTCATCGGTGGCATCGACGAAGAACCCCGCGCTCGTGTAGATCGGATCCTCGACCGGAACGTCGCCGTCGACGAAACCCATGACGAAGAACTCGGCGTCGAGCACCGACGGGTCGGCCTCGAAGCCGTACAACGGCGCGATCGGCACATCGGACGACGCGGCCACGCACTCCATGACCCGGTACTGGATCTCGACCTCGCAGGATCGGTCGGATTGTTGGGGGTACACCGGCGGCTCGGGGCTCTCCCGTCGGAGGACGAATTTCTCCGGGCCCGGTCCGGTCTCGCGGTCGACGTGGGCGGTGAAGACCGAGGTCTCGGCCGAGTAGCCCGACCGGGGCGGTTCGAACGCCTCGACCTCGATCGCGGTCGCACCGTCGAGGCGCGGCAACAACCAGGCGGCCAACTCGGCTGGATCGACGGCCGCGACGTTTCCGGTCAGGCCGGATTCGTTCGATTCAGTCATGGCCCTACTCTCCGCGAAATCTCGTCGC
>JABDJW010000329.1 GCA_013002375.1 Acidimicrobiales bacterium
GCGTACCGTCCCGGCCCGAACTGGCCATGGGCGCCATCGGCGAAGGAGGTATTCGGGTCGTGAACGACGAGGTCGTTCGCCTCGGTGACATCACCGAGCGGCAGTTCGCTGCGGTCGAACGACGGGAGCGAGCCGAACTCGATCGCCGAGCCGCCCTGTATCGCACCGACCCCGAAGGAGGCCCCGAAGGAGACAGGGTCGACCCGCTCTCGCTCGAGGGGCGCACGGTCGTGATCGTCGACGACGGCATCGCCACCGGCTCCACGGCCCGGGCCGCCTGCGAGGTCGCTCGAGCCCGGGGCGCTCGCTCGATCACCCTGGCGGTGCCGGTCGCCCCGGTCGACTGGATCGAGCGGCTGGGCACGGTCGCGGACGAGTGCATCACCTTGGCCACCCCGGAGCCCTTCGGCGGGGTCGGGCGGTTCTATCGCGACTTCCGTCAGGTCGGCGATGACGAGGTGCTCGAGTTTCTCCACCGGAGTGCCGTCGATGGGTCGGGTACTGCGTCGACTCCGGCCCGCGAGCCGGTCGTCCACGAAGATCTGGTCCTCGACATCACCGATGTGCGCCTCACCGGCCACCTCAGCGTTCCGGCCGGTGCCGGCGGGCTCGTCGTGTTCGCCCACGGCAGCGGCAGCAGCCGACTCAGTCCCCGGAACCAGTACGTGGCCGCTCAGCTCAACGCGGCCGGCTTGGCCACCCTGTTGTTCGACCTCTTGACCCCCGCAGAGGAATCCGATCGCGGCGCGGTTTTCGACATCGATCTGTTGGCCGACCGCCTTGCGTCCGTGGCCACCGCTGCCCGAAGCCACCCGAGCGTGGTCGGCCTTCCGGTCGGCCTGTTCGGCGCGAGCACCGGCGCAGCGGCCGCCCTCGTCGCCGCGGCCCAGCCCGGCTCCGAGATCAGCGCCGTCGTCTCGCGTGGTGGCCGGCCCGACCTGGCCGCGGGCCACCTCGACCGCGTGACCTGCCCCACGCTGCTCATCGTCGGTGGCCGGGACGACGCCATCCTCGATCTGAACGAGGGCGCCCGGCAGGCCCTGCCGGGCGACGCCGAACTGCAGATCGTGCCCGGGGCAACCCACCTGTTTGCCGAGCCCGGCGCCCTTGACACGGTCGCCCGGCTGGCCACCGGATGGTTCCGCCGACACGCCTACGAACCCGGCGGAACCACGAAACCCGAATCCGCGCTCCCCGGAGGAGAATGAGCCTCACGCTGCGCATCGCCTTGACCGCTGCCCTCGCGTTGTGCATCGTCACCTCCGCGGTCCTGGCCGTCGCCGAGGTCGCGCTGATCCGAGTGCGGCGGAGTTCCGTCGTCGTCGAGGCGGAACGAGGAGATCGCGCCGCGATTCGCTTGCTCGGCCTGCTCGATCAGCTGCCGATCGTCTTGAACTCCGTGCTCTTGTTCGTCCTGCTGTTTCAGGTCGGCGCAGCCACGATCGCGTCCTATCTGGCCAACGATCTCTTTGGCGGGCTTGGCGTCACCATTGCCTCGATCGCGCTCACCGGCTTGTTGTTCGTCTACGCCGAAGCTATTCCCAAGACCCTCGCCGTCCGGTCGTCGCAGCGCTTCGCACTCCGGCTCACCCCGATGATCGCCGGTCTGGTGTGGCTGGTCCGCCCGCTGGTCAGCTCGCTGGTACGGATGGCGGCGCTCCAGTCGGGCAAGGAACGCCGATCGACCGGGGCGGCCACCGAACCGGAGCTACGAGCCATGGCCCGGGAATCGGCCGCGGTCGGCGAGATCGAGAAGGGTGATGCCGCGCTGGTCGAGCGTTCGTTCGAGTTCGGCGACCGCCAGGTGCGCGAGGTGATGGTGCCGCGCGCCCAGATGACAACGGTTCGTCACGACGACCTGGTGACGCTGGCGCGCGACCGGGCCCTGGAATCAGGGCATCGCCGAATGCCGGTCGTCGGTGCGGCCACCGCTGACATCCTCGGCTTCGTCCGGCTCCGCGATCTGGTCGCCACGGCAACGCAGAACCCGACCGCGACCACCGAGTCGCTGATTCTGCCGGTGCAACGTTGCGGGGCCGACCACCCGGTCGCTTCGCTGCTGAGAGACATGCAGCGCTCGGCGCAATGGCTGGCCATCGTCCACGACGGCGACGGCGACCCGGTCGGGATGGCCACGATGGAGGATCTGGTGGCCGAGCTGGTGGGAGAAGTCGCCGACGAACGGGCGGTCGTGAACCGCTTCTCGACGCCACCTGAGGCGGACGGATAGAAAGCGGGGGTGACCGCGCCGCTCGCCGACCAACGCATCCTGATCACCGGCGGCGCAGGCCAGCTGACCTTTCCGGTGGCCGCCGATCTCGCCGGCCGCAACGAGGTGTGGGGCGCGGCCCGGTTCTCCGACCCGAGCGGGCGCGAGCGGCTGACCGACGCCGGAGCCGGAGCTGGCCAAACCGATCGAACAACGCAGCTGGATCCGTGAGAAAGGCATTGCCATGAACGGGCTACCAACCCCCGAGGCCGAGCAACATCGGAACGACGTCCGCATCGGCCTCGTGCTCTCCGATCCCGATCTCACCGAGGCGATCGCCGGCGGCGGTGCATTCGGCGGGGCGTACTCGGCTGCGGTCGCGCAGAACATGTACGACCGCTACCACGAGGAAGCGATCGACGATGCCAAACGATTGGTCACGGTGGACGAGGTCGGCCCCCGGTCATGGCTCGTGCGCCTACCGATCGTCAACTGTGCAGTCTTCGAGACCGGCGAGGGCCTGGTCGTGGCCGACACCGGCATGGCGCCGGCCGGCCCGGCGATCCTGCAGGCCATTCGAACCGTCAGCGACGCTCCGATCCACACCATCATCTACACCCACGCCCACGTCGACCACTGCATGGGCACGTGGGCGCTGATGGCCGACAACCCGCGCGTCATCGCCCATCACGATGCGATCCGTCGCTTCGATCGGTACGTGCGACTTCGCGGTTCGATCTCGCGCTACCTGTCGCAGCCGCTCGCCTCGTTTCCGGCCAGTGGCGACGACTGGGTTCCGCCGACCGAAACGTTCACTGACACGATGTCGATCACGGTCGGCGGCGAGCAGTTCGATCTGATCCATCGCCGGGGTGAGACCGACGATCAGCTGTACGTGTCGGTGCCGGGGCGCCAGGCGGTGGCCAGCGCGGACTACTACCAGGGGTTCCTGCCCAACGCCGGCAACGGCAAACGGGTACAGCGTTACGTCGAGGAGTGGGCGATCGCCCTGCGCGAGATGGTGGCGCTCGAACCCCGATTCCTGCTGCCCGCCCACGGCGAACCGGTCGTCGACGATCCCGATCGCATCGCCGAGGTGCTGACCGTGCATGCCGAAGCGCTCGAGCACATCGTCGCTCATACCCTCGATGGCCTGAATCAGCGGCTGCGCCAGGACGAGGTGGCCGACTCGGTCGCGCTGCCATCGCGCCTGGCCGAGCATCCGACCCTCAACGAGCAATACGTCTCGCCGGCCGACATCTCCCGCATGGTCATGAAGCAGTACTGCGGTTGGTGGGACGACATCCCGTCCCACTGGTCACCGGCCCGATTCGATCAACAGGCGGTGGCGATTTGCGAGCTGGCCGGCGGGGTCGATGCGGTAGTCGCTCGAGCCAGGGAACTGGCCGAAGCCGACCCGGTGATGGCCTGTCACCTGATCGATTGGGCCTGGTTCGCCGATCCGAACAACCGCGGAACCGGTCGCGCCGTATTGGACCTCTATATCAACCGCATCACCACGACGACCCACAACACCCAGGAAGCGCTGATGTACCTCGATCACATGACCGACGTGCAGCTCGGCATGGATCGCACCGGCGGTTGACCTCCATCCCAACCTTCAACCTCAGGTTTACTCTGACCCCTTTTTCGAAAATGGGGTCAGACCCCAAAACCCCGAAAGGGGTCAGACCCCAAAGCCCCGAAAGGGGTCAGACCCCAAGGGGTCGGGTTTGGGTTGGCGGCTGGGCCGGCGATGGCGTAGTTCTTGAGCGTGGCGAAAGATGCGGGGGACCTCTCTCGTCGACACTTCCTGGGCATGTCCGGAAAGGGCGCCGGCCTCGTCGCCTTCGGAGGTCTCGCGCCGCTGGTGGCCGCCTGCGACCCCGCTGCGCTCGAACCGCCCGATGGCAACGGCTGGCTGCTACAGAACACGTTCGCGTCATCGGTCATCGCCGTCAGCGGCCAACCGGTCGGCGCCACCGGCTATGTCTGGCCCGCCGCTCCGACCGACAGCGCAACCTTTCCCCTGCCCGGCGGTGGGTGGGCGCTGGCGGTCAACCACGGCGACCCGGACGCGACGGGCGCGGGCGGCGCCAGCTTCATCGAGTTCGCGGCGGCCGGGAGTATCGTCACCGCCGGGGCCATCCTGACCGGCACGATCAACAACCGAGGGGGCGCCGCCACCCCTGATGGAACGTGGCTCAGCGCCGAGCAGACCAGCCTCGGCAAGGTCTGGGAATGCGACGTGCTCGGCACGACGGCGGCCGTCCAGCGACCGGCGTTCGGTCGCTTTCGGCGGGGTTCGCTGACCTTCGACGCAACGACCGGCGCGTACTACGTCACCGAGGCCGAAGCGGCCGGCGGCCTGTATCGCTTCACGCCGGATGTGCCGGGCGACCTCACCGCCGGAACGCTCGACGTCTTGACCGAAACCGCCGGGGTCGCAGCCTGGACGCCCGTACCCGAACCCACCGGCACGCCAACGCCGACCCGATTGCAGGTTCCCGACACCGTCACCTTCGACGGCGGTGCCGGTATCGATGCCCATGACGGCCGGATCGTGTTCGCCACCTCGGGCACGAACCAGCTCTGGCTTCTCGATCCGACCACGCCGGCCACCACGCCGCTGGCCACGGTGCCGGGCGCCGGCGAGGTTGTCGTCGTTGCCGCCGATGCGGTGTACGCCACCGATGGCGCCGGCCAGCTGCAGCTCGCCCGGCAGGACGGCGCGACGTTCGTCGTGCAGTCACTGCCGACTGCGCCCGGGGCCGAGCTGGCCGGGCCTTCGTTCGCCCCGTCCCGCGATCGGCTCTTCGTGAACACGCCGAACGGTGGGGGCGCGACCTACCAGGTGTGCGGATCGTGGTCGGTGTTCGACTATGCCGACCCCCTGATCAATCTCAGCATCGACGAGAGCGCACCCGACGAAGTCGTGATCACTGCGGTCACCTACAACGGGGTTACCGTCACGGGCGAGTACGGACCAACCACCGACCTGGGCACGACGCTGACGCCGACCAAGGTCACCGCCCCCAACCCGTTCACCCACGTCATCACCCTGCCCGGATGCGGCGTGCGCCATCTCGAGCTCACCTTCACGTCGGCGGAGGCCACAACGACCGTGCCGTTGACCGTCGGTCAGCCCGCCTTCTCGGTGCAGTACGAAGGGCCCGAGACGGGCGCGATCTACGACCCGCACGGCCAGCTGTTCCTGGCCCGGGGCTTCAACGCCGCGGCCGGAAACCATGCAGACGTCGGTTACTTCACCTACCAAAACGGCGGCAACATCGAAAACAATGCGTTCCCGTGGGCGACCCTCGACGGCTTCGATGCTTCCGACGTGGCCGACATGAAGGCCAACTGGGACTTCAACCTCGTTCGGCTCAACATCGACGCCACCGACCTGGTGAGTTGGGGGTCGGACCCCGCGTTGCGGTCGGTGATCCAACTCTTGACCGACAACGAGATCGTCGCCATGCCCGAGGTCCACAAGGTCGGCGCGTTCGACACCGGGCTCGACCCCGGCCCGGCCGAGGTCGCCGACGCCGCGACGGAGTGGGCCGCGTTGGCGCAGTGGGCCGCCGCCAACCTCACCAACCCCGACTACCTCTGGTGCAACCCACTCAACGAGCCCTCGGGGCGGCCCGGTACGACCTACGCCAACAACACCGGCAACCTGGCCACCTCGTCCACCGCCTGGCTCGACTGGAACAGCCCGATCACCGACGCCTTCCGGGCCCACCTGCCGTGCAACATCGTCGTGTGGGACGACATCCGGTCGGGCCAGGGCAAGATGGTGTACGAGTCCTACCTGGCCGACCAGTCGGCCGTGGTCACGCACGGCACGGCGGCGAAAGCGCTCTACGAGAACTGGGTGGGCAGCGTCCACGCCTATGGCTGGTGGTCGATCGAGAAGATCCCGATGAGTGGCGGTCAGACCTATCCGCCGTCGGCGACCTACGCCGAAGCCCAACTGGCCATGTACTTCGCCGATGCCAAGGCCGCCGGTCTCGCGGTGTTCGTCGGCGAACTCGGCGGCAACAACGACGAGACACCATTGCCGGGCGACGAGGAATGCGCGATGGGATTCTTCAACCTCAAGCCGGCCGGTATCGGCGCGATCTGGTGGGCCGGACTCGTGCGGTACTCGAGCGGCTACGCGGTCCATGGGCCGAATCAGGACAGCCCGGGCGACTACGAGCGCATTCCCATCTGGAAGTTCTCCGGCCTGGCCCCCCAGACCTACTCCAACCCGGCCAACGCCGAGAGCACCACCGTGCAGCTGGTCAACAATGGCATCGAGTACTGGGACTGGTGCCACAACCCGCCGCCGGCGGTGCCGTAGCGCCGGCAGCCCACGTTGCGCTCAGACCGGAGCGACCTCGACCGGAATGGCGTTCAATACCGCGTTGCCCGAGAGGTGGTCGTAGACGGCATCGTCGGTCAACGCATTGCTGTTGACACCAGCGTGCTCGGCCGCGACCGACAGGCGGGCGCCGGGCGCGTCGTGGCCCCAACCGTGGGGCAGGCTGACGACCCCCGGGCGGACATCGGCGGTGACCTCGACCGGCGCCTCGACCGTGCCCACCCGCGACGACACGCTGGCGCGGGCACCGTCGGCCAGGCCGAGGCGGGCGGCGTCGTCGGGGTGAACCTGCAGGGTGCAGCGATCCTTACCCTTGACCAGCACCTTCACGTTGTGCATCCACGAGTTGTTCGACCGCAAATGACGCCGGCCGACCAGAACGAGATCACTTGCCGCCGGATCGGTCGCGAACGACGCTCGCAGCCGCTCGAAGTCGGCGACGATCGGTTCGGGCGCGAGCTCGACCTGCCCCGACGCGGTCTTGATCGCGGCCGGGAACTTCTCGATCAGCGGCCCGAAATCGAGGCCGTGCGGGTTGTCGATGAGCTTCTGCAACGAGAGCCCGTCGGGGTCGGCACCGAAGCCGGCTCCGAAATCGCCGGTCTGCAGCCGGAGGTCGATGATGCGCTCGGCCGGCGGCCAGTGCGCGACTGCGCCGCGGATCTCGTCCTTGTTGCGGCCGAAGATCGGGCTGGATTCGTTGGTGACTTCGCGATCGATGGTGAACTCGACCATGGAGTCGAACACCAGCGCCGGATCGGCGTCGGCCCCGAACCCGCCGACGACGTTGGCCAACCGGGCCAACACCTCGGTTTCGTCGGGCTGGTCGGTTTCGAACGTGGGTGGCGTGTAGTTGACGACTCGCCGGATGGCGTTCGAATAGAAGGCAAAGTCGAATTGGCTGCGTTCGAGGGCTGAACGTCCGGGCAGGATGACGTCGGCGTGTTGGCTGGATTCGGTCACGTAGATGTCGACGGCGACCATGAAGTCGAGTGAAGCGAAGGCGGCATCGAGTCGCTCGCTGTTGGGGTACGAACGCACCGGGTTGCCCGCGATGAGGAACATGGCCCGGAGCTGGCCGGGACCCGGAGTCTCGATCTCGTCGGCCAGGGTGACCGACGGGAACTCGCCGTTCGCCTCGGGCAGGCCCTTGGCCCGGCTGTGCCACCGACCGGTCTGGTAGCCGCGGCCGCCCGGCGTTCGCTGCGGATCGAACCGCTCCCACGGGGGGCCGGCGAACATGATGCCCCCGGCCCGGTCGAGGTTGCCGGTGATCGCGTTGAGCACATCGGTGGCCCACGACGTGAGCGTGCCGAACTCGACGGTGTGCGCACCCATCCGGCCATAGGCTGCCGCGCTAGGCGCGGCGGCGAACTCCTGGGTCATGCGCCGGATCGTGGCGGCATCGATCCCGCAGCGGCCCTCGACCGCTTCGGGAGTGAAGGACGCCACCGCTTCGCTCACCCAGTCGAGCCCCGCGACATGGGGTTCGAGGCGGCCGACCTCGGCCAGCCCGGCGGCGAAGCACTCGTTGATCATGGCCAGCAACAGGTAGATGTCGGTGCCCGGCACGATGGTGTGGTGCTCGGTCGCCTTCTGCGCGGTCTTGCTGGTACGGGGGTCGACCACCACCACCTTTCCCCGCTCGACGATGGCATCGAGCCGGCCCGGGAAGTCGGGGGCCGTCACCAACGACCCGTTCGAGACATACGGGTTGCCACCCAGGATCAGCAGATGGTCGGTGCGGTCCAGATCGGGCAGTGGGAAAGCGCCCGGGTCGCCCCACATCAAGCCGGCCGTGACGTGCTTGGGCATCTGGTCGACCGTCGATGCCGAGAACAGGTTGCGGCTACCCATCGCCATGATCACGGGCCGAACGAACAACGCACCCGCGATGGTGTGGGCGTTGGGGTTGCCCAGATACATGCCGAGCGATTCGCGGCCGTGCTCGTCGATGATCGGCTGGAGCCGGGCCTCGATCTCGGCGAAGGCTTCGTCCCAGCCGACCTCGACGAACTTGCCGTCGCGCTTCACCAACGGTGCCCGGAGTCGGTCGGGGTCTTCGTGCAACTGCTTGAGCGTCGAACCCTTGGGACAGATGAACCCCTTCGAGAACACGTCGTTCATGTCGCCACGGATGCGCACGACCTGATCGCCGTCGGTGGTGACCTCGAGACCACACGTGGCCTCACACAACGGACAGGTAACGGCATGGGTCTCGGTCATGGGCCGAGGCTAGTCGGACGACACGGCCGGTAGCAGGGCCGACGCTCAGGCGGCCTCGGGTGTTCTGGCGAGGATTTGATGCGCGAGGCGCGCCTCTTCCTCGCCAGATGTCTCAGAGCGCGGACTCAGAGCGCCGGCACGCCGGGATCGCCCTTGAAGGGGCCCACCAACTCGTCGGTGATCCAGCCGCCGTAGAACTCGGAGTTCTGCGGCCGGGCCCGTTCACCGTCGACCCGGCACTCGACGCGGGCCGGGTAGAACGAGACCCACCCGGCATACTCGGCGAATTCGGGATAGGGCTCGGGGTAGCGCCACCCCACCACCGCGTCGCCACCGGGTTCGGCCAGGTATTCGGCATCGCCCTTCCACTCACAGTGTGATCGCCCGTCGACCACCACGAGCGAACCCTCGGCAATCGAGTCGGGCGGCAGGTAGAACGACGGTGGGAGCGATGTCTCCATGATGCGAATCGAGGCTCGGCTCGACGCGATCGGGCCCCGCTCCCCCACGACCTCGATCAATCGGCCATCGGGCGCGATGGCCGGCGGCCGCGGGTAATCCCACACCGATTCTTGGCCCGGGCCGGGTTCGATCGCGAACGGAGGCCGCTCGGCACCGGTGTAGGTCCATTGATTACGAGCCGCCTCCAGCCAACCAGGAGGCTCACTGCGGTCGCCGGCCACCGAGCGCTACTTCTTGGCCTCGGGGCGGGGCTCCTTGGGCAGACCCAGTACCCGTTCGCCCACTATGTTGCGCTGGATTTCGGCGGTGCCGCCCCAGATCGTTTCGGATCGACTGAAGAAGAAGCTGCTCTGCATGGCATCGGCCGGGTAGTCGGGGTTCGTGGCCCGCCGCCCATAGCCGGGCACGTTCTCGACCCCGCTGCCGGTCAGAATCTGCGAACCCATGCCCCGCACGTCCATGGCCAACTCCATGACGTCGCGGTGATACTCGCTCCAGTTCATCTTGTTGCAGGCGCCGAGGGCAGCAACACCGAAGTCCTTCTTGCCCTGTACGACGGCCGACAGGCTCCTCAGACCGCTGAACCGCATGATCTGCATGCGGCTGTAGGACTGCATGAGCCGCTGACGAACGGTCGCGTTGTCGATCTTCCCGTTGTCCTTGGCCTCGGCGATGATCTGGTCGAGCTCCTTTTCGAAGCGGCGGTACCCGGTGGTCGACGACGTGCCCCGCTCGAAGCCGAGCGTGGTCATCGCGACCTTCCAGCCCTCGTTGAGCCCGCCGACGACGTTCTCCTTCGGGCAGCGCGCGTCGGTGAAGAAGACTTCGCAGAACTCGGCACCACCGTCGATCTGTTCGATGCGGCGCACTTCGATGCCGGGCTGTTTCATCGGACACAGGAGGTACGAGATGCCCTTGTGCTTCGATGCTTCGGGATCGGTGCGGCACAGCACGAAGATGTAGTCGGCTTCGAAGCCCTGCGTGGTCCAGATCTTCTGTCCGTTGATCACCCATTCCTCGCCGTCGAGCACGGCGGTGGTCTTCAGCCCGGCCAGGTCGGAGCCGGCGTCGGGTTCGGAGAAGCCCTGACACCACGCCACTTCGCCCCGCAAGATGCCGGGGATGAACTGCTGCTTCTGCTCGTCGGTACCCCACTGCAAGATGGTGGGCCCGACCAGCGTGTCGCCGAAGAAGTCGCCCCGCATCGAGGCGCCGGCGGCGTGGAACTCCTCGGCCATCACCACGGCGTGCATGGTGGGCAGACCCCGGCCGCCGTATTCCTCCGGCCAGGTGGCGCAGTACCAACCGCCCTCGACCATCTTCTGCGGCCACGCCGCGTTGTGAGCGTCCCGTTCCTCGTCGCTCATCTCGAAACCGTCGTCGAACCAGCCTTCGGGCAGGTTGGCGTGGAGCCAAGCGCGAACCTCGGTACGGAACGCTTCGGCGTCGGCGGGGTAAGTCAGATCCATGCCGCGAAGCGTACCGGCCCGCGGCTCGATCAATCGTGCCGAACGCGGGGAACCGTTCGCACCTTTTGGCGGCCAACCTTCCGGCAAACCTACGTTGGCACGATGACCACGACGGGGCCGACCACCGGAAACACCGACAGCGCTCGGAGCATCGAGAACCTGCTCTACCTCTACGCCGAACGAATCGATGCCGGCGACTTCGCCGGCGTGGGCGAACTGTTCACCCACGGCCGGGTGTCAGCCACGCCGGGCGCGCCGGACGACCAGAGCGCCATCGGCGCTGAAGCGGTCACCAAGAACTGGTACGAAC
>JABDJW010000331.1 GCA_013002375.1 Acidimicrobiales bacterium
CAACGCGGTCACCCGCTTTCGGGAGAACAACATCGTGCTGCCCACGTTCGCTCAGCTCCGCGACCCGTCGACCATCCCGGCCTCGATCCGCAATCAGCTGGGCGGAGTCGAGAAGGATGCGCCCGACGCCCGCAACTTGTTTCGGGTGCATTGGTACAACGAGCACGCCGACGCGCCGGGCGACAATTACCCCGGCTTCGTCGATGTGCCGACCCACATCGAGTTGCCACCGGAACTGACCGGGGTCGAAGCCCGCATCGTGCTCGCGTTCGGCAACCGGTTCCCGATGATTCGGGCTCACAAGGTGCTGGCTGCCTACTCGTGCCTGGTCGCCCGGTTGGTGACCGGACGGTTCGATCCGACCCAGCATCGGGCCATCTGGCCGTCCACGGGAAACTACGCCCGAGGCGGCATCGCCATCTCCAAGATCATGGGCTGTCGCGGCGTGGCCATCCTGCCCGAGGGCATGAGCCGCGAGCGGTTCGAGTGGCTGGAGCGTTGGACGCTCAATCCCGACGAGGACGTGATCAAGACGTTCGGCACCGAGAGCAACGTCAAGGAGATCTACGACGCATGCAACGAGCTCTCACTCGATCCCAGCAACGTGATCCTCAACCAGTTCAGCGAGTTCTCGAACCACCTCGGCCACTACGCGGTGACCGGTCCGGCGCTGGAGAAGGTCTTCGAGCACGTCACCGCTGACCGGCCCGGAACCTTGTCCGCATTCGTGTCGGCCTCGGGTTCGGCCGGCACCCTGGGCGCGGGCGACTACCTGAAGGATCAGCATGGCGCCAAGATTGTGGGCGTCGAGGCCCTGGAATGCCCGACAATGCTCTACAACGGTTTCGGCGACCACAACATCCAGGGCATCGGCGACAAGCACATCCCTCTGATCCACAACGTCACCAACACCGACCTCGTGGTCGGCGTGAGCGATGACAGCACCAACCGGCTCGACATCATGTTCAACACCCCGGCCGGTAAACGGGTGCTGGCCGAACGCGGGGTCGATTCCGCGCTGGCCACGATGCTGGTCGACTTCGGCTACTCGTCGATCTGCAACACACTGGCGGCCATCACCGCGGCCAAACAGTGGGGGCTGGGCGCTGACGACGTCATCGTGTCGGTGGCCACCGATGGCAGCGACCTGTACAACTCCGACCGCGAGCGCATCATGTCGACGCACTACGCCGGCGGATTCGACGAGAAGGACGGCGCCGAGGTCTTCGATGCCCACCTGATGGGTCTGCCCACCGAGGCCATGGAGATGGGCGAGGTCGAGCGCAACCGGGTGTTCAACCTCGGATACTTCACCTGGGTCGAGCAGCAAGGTGTCGAGATTCCCGATTTCGAGCGGCGGCGCAGCCAGGACTTCTGGAGTGGCCTCCGTCCGTTGATCGGCACGTGGGACGCCATGATCGACGAGTTCAACGCCGCCACCGGCGCCTCGCACGGCTGATTGGTTTCGGAGCGCCGCGTGGCTGACAACCCTTTCCTGATCTACCGCGAGCGCCTCGACTCCTACGCCGCAGTTCGGGACGGAAAGCTGTCCGATCAGCAGTTCGTCGACATCGTGTCCGACCTTGATGCCCGGGTGGCCGAGGTCGATGGTCATGGGTTCACGATCACCCCGGTGGTCGACGGTTCGGAACTCGCCGCCGCGGCCGGGCTCGACATCGAACTGGTGATCAAGGACGAAACCCACAACGTGGGTGGTTCGCACAAGGCCCGGCACTTGTTCGGTGCGGCTCTGCACCTCCTGGTCGACGAAGCGCTCGGGGCCGAACCTGCCGACCGGCTCGCCATCGCGAGCTGCGGCAATGCGGCGCTCGGCGCATCGGTCGTGGCTCGGGCCCTCGATCGGCCGCTCGACGTCTTCGTACCGATGTGGGCCGACGCAGTGGTCTTGGCCGCGCTCGCCGCCAACGGGGCCTCGATCAACCGATGTGAACGTCGCAAGGGCGAGGCCGGAGATCCCACGTACCTCCGATTTCGGGAGGCCGTCTCCGCCGGCGCTCGGTCGTTCAGTGTGCAAGGCACCGATACGACGGCAGCCTTCGATGGCGGTCGAACCCTGGGCTGGGAACTGGCCGATCAGGTCGCCGATGGCGGCGGACTCGACGCCCTGTACGTGCAGGTCGGTGGCGGCGCCCTGGCCACCTCGGCCTCTCGGGCTATGCCCGACGTCCGCCTCCACCCGGTGCAGGCCGAGGGGTGTGCCCCACTGCGACGGGCCTGGGATGCGCTCGCGCCCGAGTTCGATTTCGAAGCCGCGGCCGCCGACCCCGATGCCTACATGCGGCCGTGGGACGACCCGCACAGCCTGGCCACCGGCATCCTGGACGACATCACCTACGACTGGTTGCCGCTGCTGCGACGGACTCACGCCTCGGGTGGTCATCCGATCGTGGCCCCCGAGTCGTCGGTGGTCGATGCTCACCGGCTGGCCCGCCAGCACACGACAGTCGAGGTCTGCCCCACCGGCTCGGCCGGGTTCGCCGGCCTGTTGACCGAGCCACCCGCCTCGGGCGAACGAGTCGGCGTGTTGTTCACCGGGATCGATCGATCGTGAGCGCCCACCTCCACCCGGTGCAGCGGTCGGGCCGCTCCGTCGAACGCGTCCTACGGCCGGCCACGCTCGATGATGCGCTTCGGTTGTTGGCCGAGCATCCCGAGGCCCTCCCCATCGCGGGTGGAACCGACCTCTTGCTCGATCTCGAGCGAGGCGGCGCCGGCCCGGCCGTGACCCTGGTCGATCTCACCGCCATTCACGGTCCGTTCTCGGCCATCGCCGACGCCGGTGATCACCTCGTGCTCGGGGGTGGGGTCACGCACAACCAGGTCGTCGCTGGTGAGGCCATCTTCGAATGGGCGCTTCCGCTGGCCCAGGCGTGCGCCGAGATCGGTTCGCCTCAGCTTCGCAATCGGGCCACCGTGGCCGGCAACCTGGTCACGGCCAGTCCCGCCAACGACAGCATCTCGGCGCTGATGGCCCTCGGTGCCACGGTTGAACTCCGCCGATGGCAGGACGGCTCGGCCGCGGCCCGTTCGGTGCCGGTCGCGGACCTGTTCCCGGGCTTCCGCCGGACCGTCCTCGAGCCCGGCGAGCTGATCGGGGCGATCTTGGTGCCCAAGCTGACCGGTGGTCAGCGAGGGCTCTGGTTCAAGGTCGGGTTGCGCAAGGCCCAGGCCATCTCGGTCGTGCACGGTGCGATTGTGCTCGGGCTCGATGGCGAAACAACCACCGAGGCTCGCTTGGCCCTGGGCAGCGTTGCGCCCACCGTCGTCCTGATCGACCCGTTCGCGGCGGCACTGCTCGGGCGCGATCTGGATGCTGCTGTCATCACCGAGGCCGTCGAAGCAACTGTCGCCGCGGTCGAGCCGATCACCGACGGCCGAGCGACCGCCGCCTATCGCCGCGACGTTCTGGCCACGGTCGTCCGGCGGGCGTTGACAACCCTCGCGGCCAATGCACACTCGTCGGGTTGGCTGGCCGACCCGCCGTTGCTCGGCATGGCCTCCAGCCCGCCGCCCGTGCTCGGCGAGATCGACGATGACACCGAAGTCGCAGTCATGATAAACGGGCAACCGGTTCGCGCTGCCCACGCCGCCTCGAGCTCGTTGCTCGACTGGTTGCGCGACCACGCCGGCCCGGGCGCGGGTGGGTTCGATGGCGTCAAGGAAGGCTGCGCCGAAGGCGAGTGCGGTGCCTGCACCGTGCGGCTCGATGGCGCCGCGGTGATGAGCTGCATCGTGCCCGCCGCGCAAGCCGACGGGGCGGCGATCACCACCGTCGAAGGTCTCGCCGTCGACGGCGATCTCCACGCCATCCAGCAGGCGTTCATCGACGAGTTCGCGGTGCAGTGCGGCTTCTGTACCCCGGGCTTCCTGGTGGCCGCGGCTGCGTTGCTCGATGAGAACCCCGACCCCACCGACGATCAGATCCGCCTGGCCCTCAGCGGCAACCTCTGCCGCTGCACCGGCTACTACCCGATCATCGAGGCCGTCCGCCTGGCCGCCCGCCTCCGCCAAACCCCAATCTCTGATGTCCTACCCGCAAATAGTGCGGGTCAGACATCAGAGATTGGGGAGGGGGGCCGAGGTGAGGGGGGCCGAGGCGAGGGGGGCCAGCGGGACGGGAGTGGAGGGGGAGGAGGGGCGGCATGAGCGCGCTCGGTTCGTCCGAACCCCGGTTCGACGGCTACGACAAGGTGATCGGTGCGGCGCAGTTTCCGGCCGACGCCGTGCCCGCCGATGCCCTGGCGGTCAAGGTGGTCTTCTCGAACCAGCCGCACGCGCGCATGGTGGCGATGGACACGACTGCAGCCGATGCCGTCGACGGGGTGATCGCAGTGCTGACGGCGGCCGATGTGCCGGTGAACGAATACGGCCTCACCATGTTCGATCAGCCGGTGTTGGTCGGCCTGAACGACACCGGTCGCACCGCCACCGCCAGCGACGTCAGTCGGTGGGAGGCCGACAAGGTGGCCGTCATCATCGCCGAGACGGCTGAGGCCGCCCAGGTCGGTGCCGAGGCGCTACGGATCGAGTGGGAGCAGCTTCCGGTGGTGGCCGACATCGCCGCCGCCCGTACCGATGAGGTGTTGGTCCACCCCGAGGCCGACTCCAACACGTACTACGAGCTCAAGATTCGCAAGGGCGACATCGACGCCGGTTGGGTCGCGGCCGACGTCGTCATCGAGGGGACCTACGAGTTGCCTCACCAGGAACACGCGTATCTGCAGGTCGAGGCGGCGACGGCATGGATCGACGAGCAGGGGCGGGTCACGGTCCGAACCAGCGGTCAGTGGACCCATGAGGATCAGGAACAGATTGCCCACGCCCTCGATCTGCCGATCGATCGGGTGCGGGTGATTTACGCCGCCATCGGCGGCGCGTTCGGTGGCAAGGAGGACATGACGCTCCAGATCGTCATGGCGCTCGCCGTGCAGAAGGTCGCCGCCATGGGTATCGACCGACCGGTGCACTGCCGCTGGTCGCGCGAAGAATCGATCATCGGCCATCACAAGCGCCACCGAGCCACGATCGACGCCCGCCTCGGCGCGACCCGCGACGGCAGGATCACCGCGGTCGAAGCCGACGTGTGGCTCGACGCCGGTGCCTACAACTACA
>JABDJW010000344.1 GCA_013002375.1 Acidimicrobiales bacterium
CGGCATGACGAGGTGTTCGACGATCGAGCCGACGACGGGTACGAAGGCCAAGGCCATCACGAGGCCGACGGCGGCTTCGAAGACGCCACCTTTGTCGATGAAATCTTTGAATTCTTGAATCATTTGCGGGTTCTCCAACTTGTGTGAGTCTGGCTTGTGTGAATCTGGCCGGCTCGGGACCTTGGCCACACCGCCGAGGGCAGGGGCCGAAGATCCGTTTCGGTCTTGCACCGGAACGTCGTTGTTCCGGCACATCTGTCCTGACGCACGGGAGAGCACTAAAGTCGCGCGCCGTGTGGTCGAGTTGTTGCTCGGGCCGTACGTGGGCCGCGGGAACCGCGAAGAAACCAACCGAAATCAGGGGGAATCCGACGTGAGCGAGGCCATCGAGGTCTACGAGAATGAGCAGCGCACCTTTGCGCCACCCGCTGATTTCGCCGCGGCGGCGCTGACCTCCGATCGTTCGCTCTATGACGAGGCCGAAGCCGACTACGAGGCGTTCTGGGCCCGGCAGGCCCGAGAACTGGTCAGTTGGTCCAAGGACTTCGACACGGTGCTCGAGTGGAACCTGCCGTTCGCCAAATGGTTCGTCGGTGGCGAGTTGAACATGTCCTACAACTGCCTCGATCGCCACGTCGAAGCCGGACGGGGCGAAAAGATCGCCTACTTCTGGGAGGGCGAACCCGGCGATACCCGCACGTTCACCTATGCCGAATTGCTGACCGAAGTCGCCAAGTTCGCCAACGTCTTGCGTGGATTGGGCCTCGAGACCGGCGATCGGGTGGCGATCTACATGCCGATGATCCCCGAACTGCCCATCGCGATGCTGGCGTGCACCCGCATCGGCGTCGCCCACTCGGTGGTCTTCGGCGGCTTTTCGCCCGACGCCATCAGCGATCGCTGCAATGACGCCGAGGCGAAGCTGATCATCACCGCGGATGCCGGCTATCGGCGGGGTGCGCCGAGCGCGCTCAAGGTCAACGTCGACGCGGCCATCGACGATTGCCAGACGGTCGACAACGTCGTGGTCGTGAATCGTTGCGATACCGACGTCACGATGGTGACCGGCCGCGACCACTGGTGGCACGAACTCATGGCTGATGCCGACGACACCTGCGCACCGGTCATGGTCGACAGCGAGCACCTGCTGTACTTGCTGTACACGTCGGGCACGACGGCCAAGCCCAAGGGCATCATGCACACCACGGGCGGCTACCTGACCCAGGTTGCGTTCAGCCACAAGTACGTGTTCGACCTCAAGCCCGACACCGATGTGTACTGGTGTGCGGCCGACATCGGCTGGGTCACCGGGCACAGCTACATCGTCTACGGCCCGCTGACCAACGGATGCACCTCGGTGATGTACGAAGGCACGCCCGACACGCCACGTGAACAGGACCGCCCGGGCGACGATCGCGCCGCGTGGCCGAAGGACCGCTTGTGGGACATCATCGAGCGCTACGGCGTGACCCAGCTGTACACCGCCCCGACCGCGATCCGTACCTTCATGAAGTGGGGGGTGCAGGAGGTCGAAGGCCACGATCTCAGCTCGTTGCGAGTGCTCGGCACCGTGGGCGAGCCCATCAATCCCGAAGCCTGGATGTGGTACCACGAGCACATCGGTGGTGGCAGCCGCCCGATCGTGGACACGTGGTGGCAGACCGAGACCGGTGGGCACATGATCTCACCGCTGCCCGGCGTGACGACGACCAAGCCGGGATCGGCGTGCTCGACCATCCCGGGCGTGTTCGCGGAACTGGTCGACGACAACGGCACCGTGGTCACCGAAGGCGGCGGGTACCTGACCATTGCGCGCCCTTGGCCGTCGATGCTGCGAGGTATCTGGGGCGATCCCGAACGGTTCGAGGACACGTATTGGTCGCGTTTCCCCGGCCGCTACTTCGCCGGAGACGGCGCCAAGCTCGACGCCGACGGCTATTTGTGGCTGCTCGGACGGGTCGACGATGTCATGAACATCTCGGGCCACCGCATCTCGACCACCGAGATCGAATCGGCGCTCGTCGATCATCCCGCCACCGCCGAGGCCGCGGTGGTCGGTGCCGCCGACGACACCACCGGGCAAGCCATCATCGGATACGTCATCTTGCGGGGCGGCAACGAGCCCACCGAAGAACTGCGCGAGGAGATTCGTCAGCACGTCGCGGCCAAGTTGGGTGCGATCGCTCGGCCCAAGGCGGTGTTCCTGGTCCAGGATCTCCCGAAGACCCGTAGCGGCAAGATCATGCGTCGGCTGCTTCGCGATGTCGCCGAGGGCCGCGATCTCGGCGACACCACCACGCTGGCCGATCC
>JABDJW010000349.1 GCA_013002375.1 Acidimicrobiales bacterium
GCGATCAGCTGTTGTTCGTCGAGTGGGCCCAAACTCTGGAATGGACCGATTGGCTCAAAGCCATCGCCTACTGGCTCCTCGCCGCAGACCCTGACGGGGAGCTCGACCCCGAACGGGCCGCTTCCTACGGGGTGACGTTCCGCACCGACCGCAACGGCGACCTGCACCTCCAAGGCACCCTCGACCCCATCAGCGGCGACGCCCTCAAGAAAGCCGTCGAACACGAGGCCCAGAAGATCCTCAAAACCCAACAAGACGCCCAAGAGCAAGACCGGGACGCCGATGTGCTCCCGGTCCGCAACCGGCGCATGATCGGCCTGATGCGGCTCGTCAGCCGCGGGTTCGTGCGCGACGACGGCACCGTGCCCTTCCCCCTCGTCAACATGGTCATGTCCCAACGAGTCGCCGAAGCCTTACTCGACGATCTGCGGACCGGCGACGACACCGCCGGCGACCTCCTGGATCCGTTCGACATCGACGGCCGGTGTGAAACCATCACCGGCATACCGGTCCATCCTCGAAGAGCCTGGCCTGCCTTGCTGGTGGGCCTGCTTCGACGACAGATCTTCACTCCGGACGGCAAAACCGCCGAATACTCCACCGGCACCCGGCTGTTCCCCGGCGCCATGCGCAACGCGCTCCTCGTCGAAGCCCGCGGCACCTGCGCCACCCCAGGCTGCGACGCCCCATTCCACTGGCTCCAAGCCGACCACATCCAACCCGCCACCAACCACGGACCAACCTCCGTCGCCAACGGCCAAATCCTCTGCCAACCCGACAACCACGCCAAAAGCGACAGCTGATGGGCAAGACTGTGGCGGTGAGCAAACAGAGCGGCGAGGCGTTGAACATCGTCAAGGGCAACGCCCCGATAACGGCGGGCGACGTCACCGCGGCATTGCATGCAGTCGGCGTCGAACCGGGCGGCGTGATCATCGTGCATTCGTCGATGTCGCGGCTCGGCTGGTTCGTGGGCGGGGCGATTTCGGTGGTGCACGGCGTGCTCGACGCAGTGGGAGACGACGGCACGGTCGTCATGCCGGCCCAGACCGGCATGAGCGATCCCTCGACGTGGGTCAACCCGCCGGTGCCGGAGGGCTGGTGGCCCACCATTCGGGCCGAATGGCCGGCGTTCGACCCGCAGGTCACTCCCCTCCGGGCCATGGGAGCAGTCGTCGAGACGTTCCGGCGGACGCCCGACGTTGTGCACAGCGGACATCCGACGGTGGGCTTTGTCGCTCGGGGTCCGGCCGCGGCTGAAATCGTGGCCGGCCATTCGCTGACCGACAGCCTTGGCGAACACTCGCCGCTGGCCCGGCTGTACGACGCCGGCGCCCGCATCGTGTTGCTGGGCGTCGGCCACGCCAACAACACGTCACTGCACCTGTGCGAGCACCGCGCCGAATGGCCCGGCAAACAAACCCGGCAGGACGCGGCACCCATGTTGGTCGACGGCGAACGGCAATGGGTGACCTACGACGACCTCGACCGTGACGATGCCGACTTTCCTGCACTCGGCGAGGCGTTCGTCGCGGCCAGCGGCGCCGAGGCGCGAGTCCCGCTCGGCGTCGGCCACGTGAACGCCTACGACATGGCCGAACTCGTCGACTTCGGCGTGCGGTGGATCAACGAGAACCGTGGCGGTCCCTCAGTGCAATAACCCGAGCGACAACGCGTCGCGTTCAAGCTCGTCGCGGAATTCCGGGGCGGCGATGGCGATCAGCGCCGCGGCTCGTTCGTGGATCGTCTTGCCGCGGAGGGTGGCCATGCCGTGCTCGGTCACGACGTTGTCCACCGTGTTCTTGATCGTGGTGACCACCGCGCCCGGCGTCAGCGAGGGCACGATCTTGCTGATCGCACCCTCCTTGGCCGTCGAATGCAGCACCACATACCCCTCACCGCCCGGCGAGTACTGGGAGCCTCGGGCAAAGTCGGCCTGGCCCCCGCTGCCCGACCAGTACCTCGAGCCGAGCGTCTCCGAAGCGCATTGGCCGAACAGATCGATCTGCAAGGTGCCGTTGACCGACACGAAATCGGGTTCGCGGCCGATCGTGCGCGGATCGTTGACCTCATCGACGGCCAAGAACTGCACCAGATCGTTCTGGTGGCAGAAGTCGTAGAGCCGCTTCGTTCCGAGGGCAAACGTGGTGACGATGCGCCCGCGGTAGGTGTTCTTGTTCACTCCGGTCACCGCACCGGACTCGACCAGGTCGACGATCGGGTCGGCGAAGAGCTCGGTATGCACCCCGAGGTCGCGATGGTCGGTCAACGCGCTCGCCACCGCAGTCGGGATCGAGCCGATGCCGAGTTGGATCGTGGCACCGTTGGGCACCAGCTCGGCGATGGTCTCCGCGATGATGCGGTCCTTGGCGGTGATCGGCGTTGGCGGCACCTCGATCAGGGGCGTATCGGCCTCACACCAGGCCACGACCTCGCTGCGGTGGACTCGATTCGCGCCAAAGGTACGCGGCATCGACGGGTTGACCTCGAGAAAGAACGGCACTCGCCCGATCAAAGCCGCGGTGTAGTCGGCGCTGACCCCCAACGAGAAGAACCCGTGGCGGTCCGGCGGACTCGCCGCGGCCAACACCGCATAGGGCTGCTTCTCGAGCAGGAACTGCGGCACCTCGCTGAAGTTGGCGGGAGCGAAGTGACAGGTCCCCGCATGGAAGCTCGGACGGGTCACATGGGACAGGAACCAGGACACGTGCTCGAGATGACCACGGTATTCACCCCGGATATAGGGGCGGTCGCGCAACGCATGCATCTGGTGCACCATGACCCCGCGCAGCTCGTTGGCCCGCTTCTCCAACTCGTCGAGAAGGACGACCGGCTCGCCGTTCGAGATCGGCACGACCAACTCGGCACCCTCGGGCATGGCCTCGACCAGTGCGTCGACGAGCGCGGCCGGCTCGACGGGCGAAGAGGGCAGGGAAGGCAGCATCGCCGAAGCTTATGGGGGCCACCATGGACACGCTCACCCACACGTGGGACGTCGCCGAGGCGGCTCAGCTGGTGGGCCGGCGGGCGACCAGCAGGAACTCCGGCGTGTCGACGGTTGGCGATCGAGCCGCGTACGCACCCGGGGTGACCGACCAGATGTGCTCCACGGTCAACCCGCAGCGATCGGCCAGCAGCCGCAGCTCGCGGGGCGTGAAGCAGCTGGTCCACAGGTCGGCCTCGAGCTCGTCGCCGGCCACATTGCGGACCGTCGTGCGTTCGTGGTTCACCCCCGCGTCGGCATCGAAGGTGTCGAAATCTTCGAGGTAGCGCACCTGGAAGTACGCCGAGAACGCGCTGCAGGCCAGCACGCCTCCCGGTTTCAGCGCCCGGGCCATGCCGGCGAGCACCACGCCGTCAGGGTCGAGCGGGGTGTCGCCTTCCGACGAGACCGGGTGGGCCCCGGGCCCACCAACGACACCGAACGCGCCCTGGCACAGCGAGATCGCGGCATCGAACTCCCCCTCGTAGGCCAGCGTGCGGGCGTCGGCCCACACGAAGGACGCGTTCGGGTGCCCGGCCGCATTGCCCAACTCGACGAAGCGTTCGGCGACATCGACACCGACGACGTTCAGCCCGCGATCGGCAAGCGCCAACGCGTGTCGTCCCGGGCCGCATCCCACGTCGAGCAGCCGCATACCCGGGGCCAGCCCCAACACGCCGAGCAGGAACTCCACCTCTTGGTCGGTGCCTCGGGCGAACGAGTAGTTCAGGTACGCCTCACCCATGTGATCGGCCAGCGGGCCGAACCAATGCTCAGGGGTTGGCGGTCCTACTTCCCCGCGGCCCACGACTCGCCAAAGGACAAGTTGACGGCCAACGGCACCCGCAGGTCGAACGCGTCCCTCATGGTCGAAACGGTCAGATCAGCAACCTTGTCGTGTTCGCCCGGGGCGACCTCGACGATGACTTCGTCGTGGACTTGCAGGATGATTCGGCTCTCGAGTCCCTCGGCGGTGAGGGCACGATCGAGGTTGACCAAGGCCACCTTGAAGATGTCGGCCGCCAGGCCCTGGATGCCGGCGTTCATGGCCTGGCGTTCGCCGGCCTGGCGAATCCGGAAGTTGCCGGCGGAAAGCTCCGGGATCTGCCGCCGTCGACCGAACAGGGTCTCGGTGTAGCCCCGCTCGCGTGCCTCGGCCACGGTGTTCTCCATGTACTCCTTCACCGCCGGGAAGGCCACGAAGTAGGCATCGAGAATCTCGGCCGCTTCGTCGGTCGGGATGCCGAGCCGCTGCCCGAGGCCGTAGGCCTCCATGCCGTAGGCGAGGCCGTAGGACACCATCTTGGCCTTCGAGCGTTCCTCGACCCCGACCGCTTTGGGATCGATGTCGAACACCCGGGCCGCGGTGGCGGTGTGGATGTCGTCGCCGGCCTCGAAGGCGGCGATGAGGCCCGGATCCTCCGCGAGATGGGCGATACAGCGAAGCTCGATCTGGTTGTAGTCGGCGATCAGAAACTCGTGGCCATCGGCGGGCACGAAGGCCTCGCGGAACACCCGACCCTGCTCGCTGCGGACCGGAATGTTGTGCAGGTTCGGCTGGTCGGAGCTGAGCCGGCCGGTCCGGGCCACGGTCTGGTTGAACGTGGCGTGGATGCGATCATCGCCCTGGACCTCGGCCAACAGCCCCTCGCCATACGTGCTGCGCAGCTTCTCGACCTCGCGGTACTCGAGCAGGTTGTCGATGATCGGATGCTCGCCCCGCAGTTTCTCGAGGGTGGCATGGTCGGTCGAATACCCGGTCTTGGTCTTCTTCTGCGGCGTGAGCCCGAGGTCCTCGAAGAGGATCTCCCGCAGCTGCTTCGTGCTGTTGACGTTGAAGTCCTTGCCGGCCGCTTCGATCACGGCGGCCCGCAACCGGTCGGCCTCGGACACCAGACGGTCACGGATCGCAGTGAGCACCTCCCGGTCGACCCCGATGCCGATGTGTTCCATCCGGGCCAGGACCCAAACCAACGGCACCTCGATGTCGTCGTTCAGGCTGCGCAACCCCTGGGCGTCGAGCGCGGCGTTCATTGGTTCGATCAACCGATCGACGGCCAACGCGGCCCGGCCGGCCAGCAGCGAGACCGGCGTCGATTCGTCCTCGTCGGCGAAGGCCAGCTGACCGTCGGCCGGTGCCGCACCGGCATCGGGAAGTTCGAGTTGGGCGTAACGCTTCAGGAGATCGGCCAGCACGTACCGGGTCTCGGCCGGATCGAGCAGGTAGCCGGCCAGCGCGGTGTCGAGGGACAGCGACTGGACCGCAATGTCGAGGGCGAGCAGGTCGCGGATGAGTGGCTTGGTGTCGTGCCCGGCGAGGGCGCGCCCCTTCTCCCCCACCAGGCCCTGCACCGCGGCGACGACGTCGGGGTCGTCGAAGAGCGGCCGGGGAAACCACGCCACCTCGGCATCGGCCGGCGAGGTCACGACGGCCAACCCCTCACCCAGTCCGCCGGTCTCGGTGTCACCGCCGGCGATGGCGAGCGGTCCCTTCTTCTGCTTGGCCAGGCCCTTCAGGACCTTGACCGAGTCGGCCGCAGAATCGACCACGGTTACTTCGGCTTCGAGCACCTCGGCCTCGGGTCCCAACGACCCGAGATCCTGCTCGAGCACCGCATTCAAACGGTCGAAGAGCGAATGGAACTCGAGGAACTCGAACAGCTTCCGAAGGGCCTCGTCATCGACCTCGCCCCGGGTCAGCTCGGCGAGCGGCTGCGGCAGGTCGACGTCGCGCACCAACACCATGAGCTCCTCGTTGGTACGGGCCTGCGCCTCGTGCTCGATGAGGTTCTGCTTGAGCTTGGGCGTCTGTTCCTCGGCCGCCGCGAAGATGCCATCGAGATCGCCGTACTTGTTGACCAACTTGGCCGCCGTCTTCTCCCCCACGCCTGGGATGCCGGGCAGGTTGTCGGAGTTGTCGCCCCGCAACGCGGCATAGGTGACGTAGTCCTTGGGCAATACGCCGGTGCGTTCCTCGATGCCGGCTTCGTCGTACAACGCGTAGTCGGAGACGCCGCGCTTGTTGTAGAGCACCTTCACCCGGGGGTCCTCGACCAGCTGGTACGCGTCGCGATCGCCGGTGACGATGATGACGTCGTCGCCTCGGTCGCGACCCACGGTGGCGTACGTCGCGATGATGTCGTCGGCTTCGAAACCGGCCAGCTCGACCGACGGCAGACCGAGGACATCGATGACCTCGCGGACGAGGCCCATCTGCTGCCGCAAGATGTCGGGGGCGGCATCGCGGGTGGCCTTGTAGGAATCGAGCCGTTCGTGCCGGAAGGTCGGTTCCGGCCGGTCGAAGGCGACCACGATCTGATCCGGTTCGTGGTCACGCCACAGGTTGATCAGCATCGACGTGAAGCCGAATACCGCGTTCGTGACCTGCCCCGATGCGGTGGCGAGATCGGTGGGGAGTGCAAAGAACGCCCGGTACGTGAGCGAGTTGCCGTCGACCAGCATGAGCTTCATCTGGGCACTGTATCTCCGCTCCCCGCCGCTGTGACGAGGTCTCCGCTCAGGGTGTCAACGTCCCCTCGAGAACCTCATTGGCGACGTCGCGCATCTGGCGGCGGGATTCCATCGCGGTCTTCTGGAGGAAGGCGAAGGCGTCGGACTCGGAGAGCCCGTGGCCGTCCATGAGTTTTCCCTTGGCCCGATCGACGATCTTGCGGGTCTCGAGCTGTTCGCCCAGCCGGACATTCTCATCGGCCAGGGCCAGCATCTCGCGATGGCGAGCGATGGCCAGTTCGATGGCTGCCACCAGTTCGGCCCGCTGGAACGGCTTGACCAAGTAGGTCAGCGCCCCGGCGTCGCGGGCCCGCTCGACCAGGTCCCGTTGGCTGAAGGCGGTGAGGATCACCACCGCACACAGGCGCTCGGCCGCGATCTGCGTCGCGGTATCGATGCCGTCCTGGCCGGGCATCTTGATGTCGAGAATGGCGACATCAGGGTTGGTGGCCCGAATGAGTGCGGCCGCTTCATCACCCCGGCCGGTCTCGCCGACGACCTCATAGCCCTCATCTTCGAGGGTCTCGCGCACATCGAGCCGGATGATCGATTCGTCTTCGGCCAAGAAGACCCGTACCGGTTGCCTCACTCGGCCAACCTATCGAGCAGCTCGTCCTGCGTACGCTCCAATTCGGCGATCTCGGCCGCAACCTGCGAGCGGTGGCGTTCCATCGCTTCGGCGTGACGACTGGCGTCACGGCTGTCCCGATCGGCCAACGCGGTCTCCGACACCAACGAACGGAGACGCGCTTCGTCGGCCTCGGACCGAAAATGGGCCAGCTGTTCATCGGCGACCGTGAGATCGGACCGCAACCGCTTGAGCTGGGCCGAGAGGTCGCGCAGCCGTCGCTCGATCAGAGATTTCGACATCGCGGGTCAGTGTACCGGCCCGAAATTGGCCAGAATGAGAGGGTGCTGCGCGCGGTCTCCCGACAAATCTGTCACGTGACGGTATTGCTGGCCTTGGTCGCGACCGGATGCGGCGGGTCCGACGAAGCGGGCGGCGTGTGCGATGCCCCGATCGAGGAAGCTCTCGATCCGTCCTCTGGCCTCCACTTCCTCGACCCCGATGCCGAGGTGCGCTACCTCACCGATCCGCCGACGTCGGGGCCGCACCTCACGATCGGCGCGCCCCGGACCGGAGTCAGCTCCGAACCACTGTCCCCCATCGAGCAGGTGGCGCAGCTCGAAGCGGGAATCGTTCTGGTGCAATACCAGCCATCGCTCGGCGGCGTCGGTGAGGCCTTGACCGATCTGGGCTCCGATCAGACGCTGATCGCCCCCAACCCCGATCTCCCGGCACCCGTGATCGCCACCGCCTGGACCAAGAAGATCTCCTGCCCGACCGCCGAGTCACTCGACGATGTCATCGCCGACCTCGAGGCCTTCATCGACACCAACGGCCGCATCGTCGTACCCGGCGGAGCAGTACCAGGCGGCCACGGCGGCTGACACGGCCTTCTCACAACAAGGGACGTTGCGAGCCGCCCACCTCTGACCCAACAGTTCTGAGCCGCCAGGCGGCCGGCGACTGACGAACAGGGACGTTGCGAGCCCCGGCGAGCAACTCCAAGCAACCCGAAGGGTTGCCGTGCCCGGGGTGGGATTTGAACCCACACGCCCTTTCGGACAGAGGATTTTGAGTCCTCCGCGTCTGCCATTCCGCCACCCGGGCTGGGTGTCGATGAGGTGTCGTTGTACTTCGGCTCGTCCACGATACCGAGCCGGCACCTCGAGCGGCGCGAGTTTCACCGTCCGCGAACAGTGGGCACAACGCCAGTACGGTAACCAATGGCGGTGACCGCTGGTCTGAGCCGTCGATGATCGCACGCAAAGATTCGGGGCATCGCTCGTGATTGTGTTCATGTATCCCGGCCAGGGTTCCCAGAAGCCCGGCATGGGCGAACCGTGGTCGGACCACCCGTCTTGGGAGCTCGTGGCTGAAGCCTCCGAGGCCTCGGGGCGCGACGTCGCCCATCTTCTGTTGCATGCCGACGCGGACGAGCTACGGGAAACCCGCAACGCCCAACTGGCGACGTTCACGGTGTCGATGATGGTGCTCGACGCCGTGGAGCGCGTGGGCATGGACGCGGCGGGGCATGCCGGCCACAGTCTGGGCGAGTACAGCGCACTCGCCGCCTCGGGCGCGCTCGACCTGGCCGACGCCGTGGCCCTGGTGACCGAACGGGGCGAGGCCATGCAAGCGGCCGCCGACGACACCGAGGGCACGATGGCCGCGGTGCTCGGTCTTGACGACGATCAGGTCATGGTGGCCTGCGATCGCGTCGCCGACGACGTCTGGGTCGCGAACTTCAACGCACCGGGGCAGGTTGTCGTGGCCGGGACCCCGGCCGCGGTGGAAGCCGCGGGAGCGATCGCCAAAGACCTCGGCGCCAAGCGGGTCATGCCC
>JABDJW010000350.1 GCA_013002375.1 Acidimicrobiales bacterium
GTTGTACGGCACGAAGATGGCACGGGGGACCCACGACTGCTCGATGTGGTGGGTTGCCTTGCGGCGATCGTCGGAGCGGGTCATGCCACCGTGCTCGGCCAACGATCGCAGCCGGTTCAACACCCGCCAGATCGTGAAGTAGGGGCCGAGCCACAGCACCGGGTAGAGCCACGGCCCGCCGAGCCACCACAGCAGCGCGAACAGCGCCGCATTGATGGCGAGCGACTTGATCACGACCGCGCGGGCCTTGGGGCGAGCGACGCCGGCCAGGAACTGCTTCATGAGCCGGACGCCAGTGCGGCCAATGGCGTCGCGGGTGAGCTTGCGGCGGAACGAATCGGGCTTGATCGGGTAGCCGACGTACAGCGCGTTGTCCGGTTCGCGAGGACCCATCTCGTCTTTGTGGTGTGCGAAGTGCACCCGGCGGTAGCCGTCGAAGTTGTTGAACAGCGGGTAGGACAAGACCCAGCGGCCGATGACGTCATTCCAGAACCGCTTGGTGAACAACAGGCGGTGGGCGGCCTCGTGACCCAGGATGAAAAGGTTGACGTTGAGGCGGCCCATCCAGAAGAACGCCCCGACCCACACGACCCACGACCACGATCGGCCGCCGAGCACGATGACGGCGGCGAACACCGCCACGACCTGCGCGACGGCGCTGACGACGGCCACCGCGTTGCGAGCGTTGGGGATGCGTCGCAACTCGGCTCGGAGTTCGGGCTTGGGCATGCCGTTCGGATGGAAGGGCGCGTCGGGCGGCATCGGGGGATACGCCGATTCGGGTCGGAGCATGTTGTGCTCGACATTGATCGGCACGAAATCGGCGACATCGCCACCGGCGGCCATGGCTCCAGCGTATCGACCTGAACCAGGGCCGCCAGCTCGATGCCCGCTCGGCGCCATATCAGGGTCTTTCGTCCCTTTTTGTCTTCCGGGTTGCACATTTGACTCAGGGTGACAGGCTGCGAAGGCGCGGGCTCGGATCGCGTCGCTTCCCAATCGACAATCCCTTCTTGATCAGGAGAACCTCTCATGTCCCATGTCCGAAGTGTGCGGCTGTTGACCGCGGCAGTGGTGGCGTTGCTGCTCGCCAGCCTGCTTGCCGTCGCGGCCCCCCAAGCCAGCGCCGATCATCACCACGAACGGCCGTTCCGACTGACACTGCTGCACTTCAACGACGGCGAGTCCGATCTGCTGCCCAACGACGATGGTTTCGGCGGCATCGACCGCTTCGTGAAGTTGATCCGCCAAGAGCATCGTTCGGCTGCCCGCTGGGGCGCCGACATCATCGTCAGCTCCGGGGACAACTTCCTGGCCGGTCCCGAGTTCGCGGCGAGCCTCGAGAAAGGCCCTCCGTTCTTCGATTCGATCGCGCTGAGTCAGGTGGCGACCGACGCCTACGTGATTGGCAACCACGACTTCGACTTCGGCCCGGACGTGCTGGCTGACTTCATCGGCGGTGTCGAGTGGCGTCGTCGCGATCCGGTCTTCCTGAGCGCAAACCTCGACGTCTCAGCCGAACCTCGGCTGGCCGCGCTGGAGGCCTCCGGACGGATCGCCGCCAGCACCGTGGTCGAGACCGACGGCCGCAAGGTCGGCATCGTGGGAGCGACCACACCCGACCTGCCGTTCATTTCCAGCCCCCGGGGGGTCGTGGTCGATCCCGACGTCGTGACGGCCGTCCAGGCGGAGATCGATTCACTCGAGGCCGCGGGCGCGAACATCATCGTCTTCGTCAGCCATCTGCAGGGCGTCGATCTCGATCTCGAGCTCCTGCCTCAGCTGTCCGGCGTTGACATTGCCGTCGCCGGTGGCGGCGACGAACTGTTGGCCAACGATGACGATCTGTTGGTGCCCGGCGACGAGGGTGAGGTCTTCGGCACGTACCCGCTCTACAGCGAGAACGCCGACGGCGTGCAGGTGCCGGTGGTGACCACCTCCGGCGGCTACAAGTACCTCGGCAAGCTGATCGCTCGATTCGACCGCGCCGGCAACCTGGTCAGCCTGGGTCAGAACTCCGGGCCGCTGCGGGTGGCGCCGATCGGCGAACCCGATCAGGTCGGCCGCAACCTCGGCATAACGCGGCGGGTCGTTGAACCGGTCGCCGAATCGGTGGCCGAGCTGGACGAGACGGTCATCGCCAACAGCGCGGTCGACCTCAATGGTGTCCGGGGCGACATCCGCACAATGGAGACCAACCAGGGCAACCTGATCGCCGATTCACAGCTCTGGTTGGCGTCGGAGCTGGCCGGCGATTTCGGTGTTGCGCCGCCCGATGTGGCCTTGGCCAACGGTGGTGGCATCCGGAACGACTCGATCATCGAGGCGGGGCAGATCACCGAGCTCGACACGTTCGACATGCTGCCCTTCGGCAACTTCGTCACCGTGGTGCCCGACGTTCCCCGTGAACAGTTCAAGGAGATCCTCGAGAATGCCGCTTCGCAGATCGAGGGTGTCGACGGACGCTTTGCCCAGGTGGCCGGGTTTTCGTGGGAGATCTCGTTGGCGGGAACGCCGCAGGAACTCGACGAGGACGCCAACGTGGTCACCGCCGGTAGCCGGGTGCAGTCCGTCGTGCTCGACGACGGCACGGTGATCGTCGAGAACGGCGCGGTCGTCGCAGGCGACGCCATCAACATCGCAACGGTCGACTTCTTGGCCCGCGGTGGCGATCAGTACCCCTATCGGGGCCTGCCGATCACGTTGCTCGGTGTCACTTACCAGGCCGCGCTGAGCGACTACATCATCGGGCCTCTCGGCGGCGCGATCACCGCCGCTGACTACCCCGAAGGCGGCGAAGGCCGCACCACCATCAACTAGCCACCGCCTGGGGTC
>JABDJW010000394.1 GCA_013002375.1 Acidimicrobiales bacterium
GGTGAAGCCACGCCGAGTTGATTCGGCCGCGCCGTGACCGGGGACCCTCGACGTATCGGTCAGGAGGAGAAAAGCACCGCGCAGTTGCCGGCGTCGATGATCAGGACGGCCGCGTCGGGACCATTGACCAACACGAACACGTCGCGGTTGGGCAGGATCAGCGATTCGTAGATCACCGCGTCGCCGAGAACCATGTCACCGAGAACCATGTCACCGAGAACGGGGTCGCCGGCACACCGTTCTTCGAACTGGAGCAGGGGCTGGCCCGAACGGGCGGTGGTGCCGAAGTCGCTGGTGACTGAGTCGCTGGTGACGGGGGCGGTGCTCGCCGGGGCCTCGGTGGCCGCCGATTCGGGAAGGGCGTCGGCGTTTGCGGCGTCGGTGTCCTCGAGGTCGCCGAGTACCGCGTCGGCGAGGGCTTCGACGCTTGGGTAGCCGACCGCATAGGCATCGGGTGGCAGGGCGAGCGTCGCGGCGCCGGGCAACATGGCCCCCTCCCCGGGCTCGGGTTCGGACATCTCGTCGTCAGCGTTCTCCGCGGCACCGCCGGTGACCTCCTCGGGTGCGGCCGACATCGCCGGCGTCTTGGCCGTGTCGGCTTCGAAGGCGTTGGTGGCGGTTTCGCTCGAGGTGTCGGCATCGTCGGAGCCGCCGTTGAGGATGAACGGTGCCGCGATGAGGCCCGCGGCGAGCACGCAGACCATCACCAGCCCGGGGGCCAGCCGTTGGTACCAGGGCGGTCGTCGGGTCGCAGAGCGGGTGGCCACCGCGGCCGCCGCGGCGGTGGCCACGTCGGCGGGATCGACCGTGACGGCGGCGATCGCGGCGGCGATCGCCGCGTTCTGGGCCTCGGGGGTGGGCGCGGGAACCGCCTGCATCGGCGCTTGGAGGGAGCGGAAGACTTCGACCCGAGCCAGCAGTTCGGGCGAACCCTCGACCTGCGCGATTTCGGCTGCGGTGGCCTCGCCATCGAGATAGGCCGACACGAGTTCATCTCTCGCGACGGCAGGTTCGTCTCTCGCGAGAGCAGGTTCGTCGCGCGCCGCGTCGGGGTCGGCCGGCCGGTCGGCGTCGGATGCGCCGGTGGGGTCGAAGGGGGTCTCAGCCATGATCAGGGATAGGACGTTCGTCGAGCGGATTCTGGTTCCCGAGTACTGCCGCCAGAGCAGCGCGGCCGCGGGAAATGCGCGATCGGACGGTGCCTGGCTTGAGACCCAGCGTGTCGGCGATTTCGGCATAATCCATGCCGAGGAGGTCTCGAAGAACCACCGGGGCGCGGTATTCCTCCTGGATCTGGCCGAGCGCGTGATCGATGTCGAGGCGATCCGAGACCGTGTCGCCCACCGGCCGAGGGGTGTTGGGTTGGGCGACCGGGTGCTCGTCGGCCCGCTCGTGTTCGGGTAACCCGGGCGTTGGTCGGCGGCCGCGCCGGCGGAGTTCGTCGAGGCAGGCGTTGGTGGCCACCCGATACGCCCAGGTGCTGAACTTGGCCCGACCGTCGTAGCGATCGAGACGGCGAGCCAGCGTGATCAGGGCCTCCTGGGTGGCGTCCTGGGCGTCGGCGTCGTTGCCGGCCAGGCGTCGACAGACCGCATAGATGCGATCGTAGTGGCGTCGTAGCAGCTGATCGAGGGCGTCCGTGTCGCCCTCGACCGCGGCTCGCACCAGTTCGTTGTCGTCCACCTCGTCGATCCGACCAGGCTAGTTCCTCCGGGGTCAGGTCTACGTTGGACCCCGCGACGGACCGGGGTCAGGTCTGCGAAGGACGTCGCGAGGGGCCAGAAGGGTGCGGTGAAGGCAATGCGCAGAATCGAGACGCCGATGGCAGTGCATTCCGTAGCGACTCGTGCGCGAGGACCACGTTCCGCGCGCAAAGTCTCCGACAGACCTGACCCCGTGGGCGCGCAGGGTCCAACGTAGACCTGACCCCAGCGGGGTACCAGCGAGTAGGCAGCTGGGATGGGTCGGTCGCCGGCTCAGGAGCTGGTGACGGTGATGTCGGCGATGCGAACCCGGACCGGTGGCGGATCGTCGCCGAGGTCGGTGACCCAGACCAGGATCCACTGGCCGCGCCCGTCCAGGTCGGTGAACGTGGCTCGACCCCCCAGTCCGGAGGCGCTGGCCACTGCGGGGCCCCAATCGGCCAGGCCGGCGCCGGGTCCGTCGGCCACGTAGAGCTCCATGGCCCATCCGCTGGTCGACGAACGTACCTCGACCCGGTCGATTGAGCGGATCTCGTCGAGTTCGATCATGAAACCCACGCCGGACTTGAGATTGCCGAAGGCTCGAGTCGTGTAGCCCTCGGTCTGCCATGCGGATTCGGGATCGGCGTCGAACACCAGGTCGACGAGGTCTTCGTTCTCCGCCCGATCGGCATCGTTGGTTTCAGGGTCGAACGAGCGGGCGCTGACGATCGCACCGATCGGCGCCGCAACGGTGGGAACGATGGAGGTCGGGACCGGCGCGGTATTGGTCGGGTCGAATGCAGCCGGCGCGGGCTCGGGGTTCGCACCGACCGCGTCGCGGGCTTGATCGAGAAGGCGTTGGCCGGCGTCGGTGACGCCCAACAGGAGGGCCGCCACGCCCAGGGCGACCACCACGAACAACAAGACCATGGTCGGTACCAGCCAGGTGCGTTCGGATTCGGCGAAGGTGAGCGGGGGTTCGGTGCCGGCGGAACGGTTGAAGTACGAGTCAGCGGCACTATCGGCGGCTGCATGCGACGAAGGGGGAGCCGACGAATCGGACTTCGAGGGGGTCGGTACGGCACGGCGATGTGGCGCGGCGCGGGCTCGCTCGAGCGCGATCCGCAGGCCCCCCGCCGACTGGAACCGATCGTCCGGGTCGACCGCCAACCCCCGCTCGATCACCGCCGCCAGCTCCGGGGAGAGGCTGGGCGCGAGCTGACGCGGCGGCACCGGTGGTCCCTGCAAGCGGGCCAGCGCGGTGGCGAGGTCGTTGTTGCCGTGGAATGGCGGGCGGCCACAGAGCGCCTCGTACAACACGACCGACAGCGCGTAGACATCGCTGCGTCCGTCGAGTTCTTCGCCGCGGACCTGTTCGGGCGAGACATAGCGGGCGGTGCCCAGCAGGGCGCCGGTATCGGTCAGGTCGGCTGACGTGCTGGCCTTGGCGATGCCGAAGTCCGCGACCACAACTCGGCCGTCCGGGCACAGCAGGATGTTCGACGGCTTGATGTCGCGATGAACGACGCCGTTGCGGTGGGCCTCGTCGAGGGCTTCGCTGACCCGACCGACGACATGAAACACCGTGTCCTGATCGATCTCGGCTCGGTCGGTCGTTGCTCGCTCGTCCAGCCAGCTCCGAAAGGTCACCCCGGTGATCAGCTCCATCACGATGGCTTCGATATCGGGCTCGCTGATCTGGTCGTACATCGACACGATCGACGGGTGGGAGAGCCGCGCCGCCGAGACGGCTTCGGCCCGGAAGCGGCTCACGAACTTGGCGTCGGACTGCAGGTGGTCGTGCAGGATCTTCACCGCCACCTGACGCTCGAGGACTTCGTCGGTGGCCGCCCAGACGTGGGCCATGCCGCCGGACCCGAGCAGATGGTCGAGACGGTAGCGGTTACGCAGTCTGCGTCCGGTGAGATGCTGCGGCACTGCCATCGTCGTGAGGTGTCATTCCCGTCTGCGAAAGAGGCCCGCAGGGTGCCACGCTACCGGCCGGCGCGGCGACGATTCAGTCGCGACGTTCGTCGGCCTGAAAGGCCAGACCCATCACGCGAGGGCCGCCGTGGGTACCGATGACGGCACCGAGCGGACTGATCCGAATCTTGTCGACGTCGAAATGGGGGGCGAGGAGCGAGACCATCTCGTCGACGTCGGGCGCCTTGCCGTGCATGATGGCCAGGTTCTCGACATTTTCGAATTCGAGCAGTTTGTCCCGTAGCCACTTGAGCGCCTTGCCGCGCGTGCGTTGTTTGCCCGCTTCTTCGACCGCCCCGCTCGACAGATCGACGATCGGTTTCACCGACAACATCGTGCCGAGGAGCGCGGCCGCGCCGCCGATTCGGCCGCCCTTCTTGAGGTTGTCCAGCGTGTCGAGTGCACCGAAGACGCGGGTTCGTTTCCGCATGGCCTCGATGTTGGCGACGATGGCATCGGCATCGGCGCCCTCGGCGGCCAGCTTGGCCGAGCTGATGACCATCGAGCCGAGGCCGGCCGTGATGCTGCCCGAGTCCACCACATGGACCGGAACGGCGGTGAAGTTGTCCGCCGCGGTCTGCGCCGATTGCATCGTCGCCGACAGTTGTGCCGACAGGTTCACGCAGACGATCGCGGTCGCCCCGTCGTCGACCAGGCGCTGGTACGCCTCGTTGAATTGACCGGGGGAGGGCGCCGCAGTCTCGGGTAACTCATCGGAGTCGGCCAGGAGTTTGTAGAAGCCATCGACGTCGAGTTCGGTGCGGTCGATGTATTCGTCCTGGCCGAATCGAATCGACAGCGAGACGACCTCGATCCCCAGTTCGGTTGCTTCTTCGTCGGTGAGATCACAGGCGCTATCGGTAACGATCCGCACGGTCATCGGGATGCCTCTTGTTCTGCTGAAGGGTGGGCCGCTCGGTGCCGCGGCCGCTGTGCGGACCTTATCCCAACGAACTCGGCTCGTATTTCACCCGCCCTTGCGATCGCGGTAGTCCTTGACGATTTGGCGGGCCCACCAGCTGAGCAGCACGACGAGCGCCAGCACCGAGATGATCACGCCGAGCCCGGAGAACACGGTCGATCGAACGGTGAATTGGCTGGTCGGCCCGAGTTGGACGCTCTGGTCTGGCGAGCGAACCGTGACCTGCAGAATCGAGTCACCCGACGCCCGAGCCCGAACGGGAACCGACAGCTCGGTGAGCCCGGGCGGGAGTTCGACCTCGAACGCGGCGCCGTTGGGAAACTCGAGCTTGTCGCTGTCGAGTACCACCACGGTCTGCACCGGATGATCGAGTTTGTTGGTGACCTCGAACGGGATGTCGAATTCTCGGGCGGTGATACTCACCGTCTGGGCGCTTGGGCCTTCGATGATGTTGGTCAGATCATCGGTCTCGGCGTACACCGCGTCGAAGTACGACTCCCGCTGGGCGGCCGTGAGGCCCTGGGTCCCCGAGACGCGCAGAAGCGCGTCGACCGGCACCGTGGTGGTGGCCCGCCCCACGACCGATCGGTAGGTTTCGAGGGTGGCGCCCACCAGGAAGAGGTCGTCTTGGTAGCGGCCCATCTGCGGGGCCAGCAATGGCGCTGCGGTGAGCGCCCGTCGGAGCACGCCGGCATCCTCGCCTTCGAGGCCGGCTCCACCGTCGGCTTTCGCCGGCTCGATCCGGGCGAAGAAGTCGCTGACGGTCGCGCCTTGCAGCACGGGTGCTCGCTCGAGGCCGGTCAGCACGATGTCGAGGAAGTCTCGATCCGGCGGCCACCCCGCCGGCGGTCGGAGGATGATGCCACGCGCGACAGCGGGCCGATCGAGGGCCAACATCGTGAGGTCGGCCAACAAGGTGTGGGCGTCGAGTACCGGGTTGTCGGTGGCGCCGAAGAATCGGTGGAGGTCGGTGTCGACGACCGCGGCGCGCCCCAGCCGCCGGTTGTTGGCGCTGGACAGTTCGAATGGTTGGGTGAGGCTCAGTGGGAAGACGTCGGGATCGAGGCCGGTGAGCCGTTCCTCGTCGATGATGTAGCGCCGCACCCCGTGCTGACCGAGGAATTCGGCGGCGCGGTCGGTGCTCGTCGGCTGAAGCGTGCTCACCGATCCGGTCGGTGCGGCCGTCAACTGGAGTTGGGTGGTCAGCGTTCGCCGGGCCTCCTGGAGCAAGAAATCCAGCCGGCCGCCGAGATCGGCGTTGGTCCATGCTTCCGCGTCGATCGGGGAGTAGGGCCCGCCGACGACCTCGCGCGGCGCGTTCGGCGTTCCGGCCACCGCGGCCCGGAGATCGGTCAGGAGTTGCTGGTGCTCCGGGTCGGGGCTCTGGGCCAAGGCATCGATGGTCTCGGGAGTCGGCACGAGTGATGCTGCGATCCCGGGATGATTCACGAACGCGGTGGTGAACTGATCGATTCGTTCGACCGCGTCGGTGAGCAGTCGACTCTCACCATTGGGCTGCAGGGCAAGTGGTGCCCGGAGCTCGACGTAGGGTGCGACGAGGAGCGGGAACTCACCCTCGGCCTGATCGGGCAGCACGAGCATGTGGGTCAGGGTCGAGCCGAGTTCGTCGCCCTCCGGGCTGAGCAACGTGAAGCGAATCGGGTACACGCCGGCGCGGTTGGTGACGGGAAATCCGGCGCCTTCGTCCTCGGGCCGCCGGGTGCGAAGGCGGACCGTGATCAAACCCGAGTTGCCATCGCGCAGCTCCGAGACCGGTACCGCGTCGACCGTGTATGCCGGTGCCCCGAGTTCGGCGCCGGGGCGAAGCTGCTCGGCGAACACGATGCGTGAGCTGAGGCGATCGAATACATCGATCTGCACTTCATCAGCGCCGATCGCGCCGGCCACCCGGAACTGCGCGCTGAAGCGACCGCCCGGTCGTAGCACCGCGGTTTGCGCGACGAGACGGAGTTGGTCATCGGGCTGTGCCGCCGCGGCGGGTGTGGCCAGGGCCAACACCAGGGTCGCGAGCATCGTCTCCACCAGCAGGGCGATCATCCCCACGATCGCCAGGGCCCGACGGTGACGGGTCATCAACTCGAGGCGAATCGCTCGAGCACGGCCAAGCCGTCGGGGAGCGGTTCGAAGCCGTGATTCCGGTACAGCCGGTAGGCGCCCTCGTTGCGCTCCTGGGTGTTCACGAGCACCGAGCTGGTGCGCGCTCGGCGCGACCAACGCAAACAGTCGGCGAGCAGCATCGTGCCGATGCCTGCTCCTTGGCACGCGGGATCGACCGCCAGCCGCTGCAGATACCCGGTGTTGCGGGTGCGGCCGCTCACCGCGTAGCCGACGATGGCATCGTCTTCCGTGGCCACGCGGAACCGGCTGGCCGGCGTGGCGTTGATCGCTTCTTCGAGGCCGTTCTCATCGAGGCGCCAGAACGGCTCGAAGGCCGCCCCGTCGATTTCGAGCACTCGCGTGCGGTCGCGTTTGCGACCCCGCCGCGACGAAATCGACGGCGCGATGTCGGCGTCGGGAATGTCGCTCAGATCGTGTCGAAGCAGGTGCAAACCCTCGCGACGCTGAAAGCCACGGGCGATGAAGTGCCGCTGTTCCACGACGCTGAGCGCCGCGGTGATCACGTGGTCGTAACCCAGCGTCTGCAGTTTTGCGCAGGCGCGGTCGACGCCGTAGGCGGTGATCGAGCTCAGTGGCGCGACGTAGCCGACGTCGTCGGCACCGCGCCAGGGCCCGATGCGGTACCGCTCGTGCCCGACGGTAATCACCTTGAGCGCCGCCCGGCGCCGGGTTCCGATCACGTGTATCACGATAGGCACCATTCCGAGGCCGGGTACGCTCGTCTGCGTGTCTGTTCTGTTGTTCACCCATGAGCGTTGTCTCGACCATGAAGCCGGTCGCCACCATCCCGAGCGCCCCGATCGCCTGCGAGCCGCGCTCGCGCCACTGCAGGAACCCGGCGATCTGGCCGCGCTCGTCGAACTCCGGTCGCCGAGGGCCGCGCCCCGTGGGGCCATCGAACGGGTGCATCCCAAGGCCTACGTGGCCGAGCTCGCTGCACTGTCCGAGGCGGGTGGTGGCCGGATCGATGCCGACACGAGCGTGAATGCTGCGTCGTTCGAAGCGGCATCGCTGGCGGCGGGTGCGGGTCTCGATGCGATCGAGGCGCTGGGCGCGGGTGAGCATGAGGCCGCCTTCTGCGCGGTTCGGCCCCCCGGGCATCACGCCACGGCCGATCAGGCCATGGGCTTCTGTTTGTTGAACAGCGCCGCGATCGCAGCCGCGGCGCTGGCCGATGCGGGCGAACGGGTCGTGATCTTCGACTACGACGCGCATCACGGCAACGGTACCGAAGCCATCTTTGCCGACGACCCCCGAGTGTTGTTCGTCTCCTGTCACCAGTACCCGCAGTACCCGGGCACCGGCTGGCTCACCGATCGCGGCGTGGGGCCCGGCATCGGCACCACGATGAACCTGCCGTTCCCGGCGGGCACGACCGGCGACGTCTACCGGCAGGCCCTCGATGAGGTGATCGGCCCGGCCATCGAGGCCTTCGCGCCGACGTGGTTCATCCTGTCGGCCGGGTTCGATGCGCATCGCGCGGACCCCATCACCGATCTCGGTCTCAGCGCCGGTGACTATCGCGACCTCACCCAAGCGGTTCTGTCGATCGTGCCGGCCGGGCGCCGGTTGGTCTTTCTCGAGGGTGGCTATGACCTCGGCGCGATCGCATCGTGCACCCGTGCGGTCGTCGCCACCCTGGCCGGCGCCCCCGAGCTGTTCGACACCGAGGGAGCCAATGGTGCCGCCGCCGAGGCTCCCACTGCGGGTGGCCCGGGTCGCGAGGTGGTCACCGCGGCTCGCGAGCTCTGGGCCGGCGAGTGAACCGCCCGGCGGTCCCGGACCGGCCTGACCCGAACCTCGCTGACCCGGATCTCGCTGACCCGGACCTGGCTGAATTGCTGGATACGGTGCGGCCGCTGGCCTCGGTGTTCGCCGAGGCCGGCCACTCGCTCTACCTCGTCGGTGGCATCGTGCGCGATCAGTTGCGGGGGTTGCCGCTCGAATCGATCGACGACATCGATCTCACCACCGATGCCCGTCCGGCCCGGATCAAGAAGCTGGTCGGCCCGCTGGCCGATGCGGTCTGGACGCAGGGTGAACGATTCGGCACGATCGGACTGCGCATCGGCGACGTCGATTTCGAAATCACGACCTTCCGGGCCGAGGTCTACCGAGACGACAGCCGGAAACCGCAGGTGGCCTATGCGGACGCCGTCGATGCCGATCTCGCCCGACGCGACTTCACGATCAACGCGATCGCCCGGGCGCTCCCGAGTGGCCAATTGGTCGACCCGCACGGTGGTCTCGCCGATCTCGAGGCCGGCGTGCTCCGGACACCGCTCGATCCACTCGTCTCGTTCGGTGACGACCCGCTTCGCATGTTGCGGGCCGCGCGGTTCATGGCCCGCATGGGGGTCGAGCCGGAAGCCGAAATGGCCGTGGCGATCTCGGCCATGGTCGATCGCATCGACATCGTTTCGGTCGAGCGCATCCGCGATGAGCTGGTGAAGCTTCTGCGGACTGACGATCCGACCGCTGGCGTCGAGTTGCTCGTTCGAACCGGCCTGGTCGATCACTGCCTGCCGGATCTTCGAGTGGTTTCGCCCACCGCCGTGCGAGACGTTGCCGGCCACGGTGACGAGCGGGCCTTGAATCGGCTCGCCCTGATCTGGCTGGGGAAGACACCCGAAGAAGTCTCGGCCGCCGGGCATGCGGTCCGCCTTTCGAACGAGCAAGTTGCGACGGTGCGAACCGTGGTCGACGCGGTGCATCGGGCCCAGGACGCGTATGCCTCAGGTTCGTCTCTCGCCGAGGGCTTCGGTGCCGAAGCGGTGCGGCGTATCGCCTATCGGGCGAAGGATCACCTCGCCGGTGTGCATGCGGTGTACCGGGTGGTCGACCCGGATGCCGCGGCGCGCCTGCAGGAAGAGCAGCGACGGCTCGAGGTCGAGGGCGAAGATCTCAGCGATTGGTCGTTGCCGCTGGGCGGGGAGGAGATCATGGCGCTGCTCGACCTGCACCCGGGTCCCGCGGTGGGTGAGGCCGCTGCCTCGCTGCGCGAACTTCGGTTTCGCGAGGGTCCGATCTCCGTCGCGCGGGCCCGCCAACACCTCTTGGCCGCCGCGACCGAGACCTAGCTGCCGACCTTCTTGCCCCGTACCACCAGGGTCTGGGGCACATTGACACCATCGGTCGACGGTGTCGGCTCCAGCAACGTGTCGACCCGGAAGTTCGCACGGATCAGCCCGGTGAAGACATCGGTGATCGGGTGGGGATAGGTGAGGGTCGGGCCGCTGCCCAGTGGTTCGGTGTCGAAGTAGGACTGGACGATCTCGTTCGGGTTCTCGGCCAGCGCATCGACGAGGGTTGCGGCGGGGTGCGGCAGGGAGAACACGAACGGCCCCTCCGGACGCAGAATACGGTGAACCTGGCGAAAGACCCGATCGAGGTCGGGCGCGGCCGCCATCGCGAACACGCTGACGACGGCGTCGAAGCTGTTCTCGCGCAGGAAAGCGAGGTCGGCCAGGTCGGAGTGCTTGAGTTCGACGACCACCTCTTCGGCGTCGCACAGCTCACGGGCGTGATCGAGTTGGCCGATATCGGGATCGACCGCGATGACCTTGGCCCCTTGTTTCGCCATCGCCACCGAGCCGTGGGCCATGCCGGCGCCGAGCTCCAGCACCCGTTTGCCCGAGAGGTCGCCCAGCAGCCGGCGGTCGAGGTTGGTCGGGAGATCCGGGCCCAGCTCGACGTGATCGATCGGGCGCTGCAGCCCGCCGGGAAACGAGGTGCTGTAGCGGTGAAAACTGCGTTCGACCGTCTTGCGTGGCGGATTCTGTGGTTCAGCCATGTTGCCAGTGTGGCAGATATCTATTGCCGAGCTCGGCTCCGCCTCGCCCGGTGCCTCGCTCGTTCCGCTCGGCGTTGCTTCGGCTGGCTTGTGGTGTTGGCAGATATCTATTGCCGAGCTCGGCAGCAACCCCGAAGGGTTGCCCGTCTCGCCCGGTGGCTCGCTCGTTCCGCTCGCCGTTGCTCTGACGGCCCCATGGAGGCATATGTTTACTGCCGAGCTCGGCTCCGCCTCGCTCGGTGCCTCGCTCGCTCCGCTCGGCGTTGCTTCGGCTGGTTTGTGGTTGGCGCATGCCCTCCGCCGAGCTCGCCGGCGTTTCCGCTGGCTGGGCGCCTCACGTACGCTGGCGGATGTGAAACAGGGTTTGAACGCGGCGGTCACCGAGGCCGGGCCGGGCAACATCGACTATCGGTTGTCTCGTCAACACACCCTCATGCAGTGGCGCTCCGGCGAGCTGTCGCGCTTGCAGGTGTGCGATGCCCAAAGTGAGTTGCGGCGCAACGCCGTCCACTGCGGCACGGCCACCGTCGAGCGGTGCCCCATTTGCGAAGCACACGATTTGGCGCATGTGACGTACGTGTTCGGCCCTCGTCTGCCGTCACACGGTCGCTGCGTGACGAGCGCCGCGGAACACGCCCGCCTGGCCCAACGCAAGGGTGAGTTCACCGGCTACGTGGTCGAGGTGTGCGCCGGCTGTGGGTGGAACCACCTGGTGCGCAGCTACCTGCTTTCCCCCTGAGCACACGGCTGTCCATCGGGATTTCTTGCGGCCCGACCACCACTGCGGGGCGAAGAGGGTCCAAACTGTGTGCTGAATCGTTCTGGAGGGAAAGACGAATGCGCAAGTTCCTAGTCGTGTTGTTCGCGCTCGGCCTACTGATCTCGGCCTGCGGAAGCTCAGATGACGACACCGATGGCGGTGTTGCCGACCCGGATCCCGCGCCGTCGGAGGAGCCGGTCGGAACAACGGCTGCGCCAGAGACCACGTCAGCACCGGAAACAACGGCCGCGCCCGAGACCACGTCAGTACCGGAAACGACGGCCGCGCCCGAGACAAGTGCGGAGCCCGCAGCCGGAAATGAAGCCGCGTACGGCCTCGGGGGCGACGCTGGTGAGTTCACCGTCAACGGCCCGACCGAGCTGGCGGCCGGAACGGTCACCCTGCAGGCGACCAATGACGGCAGTTTTCCCCACCATCTGGCCATCGCCCGCGGCGACAGCTACGAGACCCTGCCCCAGCGCGACAGCGGCGCCGTGGACGAGGCCGTGTTGGGCGATGATTTCCTGGGCAAGGCCCCCGCTGATGGGAACCTCGGTTCGGGCGAATCCGGATCCCTGACCGTCGATCTCGAACCGGGCAACTACGTGCTGTACTGCAACATCGAAGCGGGCGGCGGCAGCCACGTCGGCGCCGGTCAGCACCTGTCGATCACCGTCAGCTGAGCCATCGCGGGGGCGCCGGTTCGGGTTCTCTTTTGAGCTGCCCGGCAGCGGCTACGGTCGGGTCATGATGACGGAGATCTTCGATCGGCCAACCCACGTCCTCCTGCTGCATTACCCGGTGGTGATGATCCCGCTGTCGTGTCTGGCCGCCATCTTGTTGGCCCTTCGTCCCGCGTGGCGGCGGCAATACGGCTGGGCTCTCGTCGGGCTGACCTTCACCGTCTTGGTCTCCACCATCCTCACCGTTGCGTCCGGTGAGGCCTTTGCTGAGGCCGCCAAACTCGAGAAGGCTGTCGAACGCCACGCCGAACTCGGCGAGGCCACCCGGATCTTCGTCGTCGGGTTGTTTCTTGCCGTGCTGGGCTTGGTCGGATTCGGCCGCTATGCCGATCGCCAGGGCGATGAGATGGCGACCAATGCCAAGGCGGTGACCGCGGGCCTGGTCGCTGCGACCTTGGCGTTCTCGGTCCTGTCGACGGTGTGGGTGATCCGCACCGGTCACGAAGGCGTCCGGGTCACCTACCTGTTGGTCGATCTCAGCGGGTAGCTACAAAACACGGCCGGTGAAGCTGTCGGTGATGAAGAAGTCATAGCTGTTCCGGCGGATTCGTTGCGTCCACCAACGCTGGACCATCGCGGCCCGGTTCAACGTCGGGATCGTCTTGTTGTACCGCACGAACTCGGCCTCGATCGCGGGCAGATCCAGCGGTGCCCCGAGCACCTCGTTGAAGCACTCGGCCGCGGCCGGCACCCAACGTTCCTGGCCGATCCGGTAGAGCAAGAGCACCACGAGGGCCAAGGTTTCGGATCGGTCTTGATACCGCTCGATGATCTTGAAGGCCTCCTTCAATACCGCTCGCCGGGCCGGCAACGGCACCGCGGCCATTACTTCCGGTGAGACCTGGGGAAGGCCGCCTTGCTCATCGAACAGGAGGGGGGTGGTGATGTCGAGCAACGCCAGGCGCTCGCCGTCCCAGGCGAAGTTGGTGACCTGCATGTCAGCGGAGAGCTGCGGGCTGACCAGTTCGACCGTGAGGTCACGGATCGCGAGCAGCAATGGGTGTTCGGGGTGCGGGGTGTCGCGGGCGATCGTCGTCTCGGCGAGCAGGTCGGGGGGCACGATCGGCTGTACCGCGTAGTTGACCCAGCGGCCATCGGCGCGTGGAACGACATGGCAGGTCGTGGGCAGGACGTCGACCCCTGCGGCTTCGAGTGCGGCGACATAGTCGCGTACCAGCCGCACGTCGCGTTCAGCGTCGGAAGGCTCGCGGTAGACGGCCATCCGCTTGAGGACCATCGTCGGGTCGGCGCTCGGCCAGCCCAACGCGACCGAGATCTCGCCGAACCCCAAGACCCGTAGGTCGGCGACATCGCGTCGGAGAATACAGGCAGCGATCATGGCTTCGGCTCGAGCCAGTTGTTCGTCATTGACGTGGGCCGGCTCGGTGGGGATGCGCTGGCCGGGGTCGTCGAGCGGTGGGTGAATGATGGGCACAAGTCGATGGTGGCGCTCGGACCGCAGTCGGGCAACTCGCCCGGAGCAGCTGGTCGGTCGATCAGGTGACCAGAGCGGGTCATCGACGGCAGCGGGCCGGTTTGCTGCTTGCTCCGAACGCGAACCGCGGCGAGACTCGCGGGCCTATGAGCAGCATCATTCACACCAGTTCGTTCCCCGATGTCGACATCCCCGATGTCTCGATCACCGACTACGTCCTGCGCAGGTGCGACGACTTGGTCGACCAGGTCGCCATGGTCGAGGGAGCCGCCGGCGACAGCTGGACCTTCGGTGAACTGCGAGACAAAATCCGCGCCCTGGCCGGCGGCCTGGCCGCGAGCGGGTTCGGCCCGGGTGAGACCGTCGCGCTGATGACCCCGAACATCCCGGAGTTCGCCGTGGTGTTCCACGGCGTGGCGACCGCCGGGGGCACGGTCAGCACCGTGAACCCCACCTACACGGCCGGCGAGGTTCGGCATCAGCTGCAGGATTCGGGCGCGACCAAGCTCTTCACCGTGCCGATGTTTCTCGAGACCGCCGCCGAGGCGATCGAAGGAACCGATTGTTCCGAGATCATCGTCATCGGCTCCAACGCCATGGGGGCCGTGCCCGACGGATCGACCTCGCTCGACTCGCTGTACGGCGAACCGATACAGCAGGTTCCGATCGACTACGCCAACGCAGTGGTCGTCCTGCCGTACTCATCGGGCACGACCGGCCTGCCCAAGGGCGTGATGCTGACCCACCGCAATCTGGTCGCGAACTGCGAGCAGACCGGTTCGATCATCAGCTACGGCGACGGCGAGGTCGCGCTCGCGGTGCTGCCGTTCTTCCACATCTACGGCATGCAGGTCTTGATGAACCTCCTGCTGTCGCAGGGTGTGGGCGTGATCACCATGCCCCGCTTCGATCTCCAAGGCGCGCTCGAACTGTGCCAGGCCCACAAGATCACCCGGTTCTTCGCGGTGCCACCCATGGTGCTGGCGCTGGCCAAGCACCCGCTGGTCGACGAGTACGACCTGTCGGCGGTCAAGAGTGTGTTCTCGGGCGCTGCGCCGTTGTCGGCCGAGCTGGCGGCCGAAGCCGCCGAGCGCATCAACTGCGAGGTCGTGCAGGGCTATGGCATGACCGAGCTCTCGCCGGTCACCCACGCGACGCCCGATGGTCACTTCCGGCCCGGCTCATCGGGGGTCACCGTGCCCAACACCGAGTGCCGCATCGTCGACGCCGACGGCGACGACCAACCGATCGATGCCGAAGGCGAGCTGTGGGTGCGCGGACCGCAGGTGATGGCGGGGTACCTGAACAATGACGAAGCCACCGCGGCCACGATCGACAGCGATGGCTGGCTGCACACCGGCGACGTCGCCCGGCTCGACGCCGACGGGCACATCTACATCGTCGATCGGGTGAAGGAGCTCATCAAGTACAAAGGCTTCCAGGTGCCCCCTGCCGAACTCGAGGGCCTGCTCCTGACCCACCCGTCGATCGCCGACGCCGCCGTCATCGGCATCCCGGATGAGGAAGCCGGAGAGCTGCCCAAGGCCTTCGTCACGCTCAAGCCGGGCGAGTCGATGACCGAAACCGACGTGCAGGACTTCGTCAAGGACCAGGTCGCGACCTACAAGCAGGTCCGCATGGTCGAGTTCATCGACGAGATCCCCAAGAGCGCCAGCGGCAAGATCCTCCGCCGGTTCCTCCGGGACCAGGGCTGAGTATGACCACCGCGGAAGCTCAGCCGATCGATGCCTGCCTGGCCGAATGGCACGAACACCTGCGAGGCGAGCGCGAGGGCGGCCTGGAGACGCTGCTGCGTGACGATGTGGTGTTCTATTCGCCCATCGTGTTCTCGGCCATCACCGGCAAGGAACAGACGATGCTGTATCTCGCGGCCGCCGGGAACACGTTCGGCGGCGAGCCGACGTCGTCGGCTGTTGTTCCCGACTCGGCACCGGCCGGTGCCAAGGCCGGTGGAGGGTTCCGTTACGTCGGTACGACGACGAGCAGTCACCAGGCGGTGCTGCAGTTCGAGACGACGATGGCGGGCAAGTACGTCAACGGGGTCGACATCATCACCTGCGACGACGACGGCCGTATCGTCGAATTCAAGGTGATGATCCGGCCGCTTCAGGCGGTGAACACCGTGCACGCCCAGATGCAGGCCATGCTCGAGGCGATGTCGGACGAGTAGCGCGGCCGGTCAGCCGCGGGCGTCGATGATCGTCTCCAGCATCGGCTTCAGCTCGGTGGCGAGCTCGCTGCCCACCCCATTGGTTTTCTCGATCACGAGATAAGCGCCGTAGCCGCGCTCCTCGTCGATCCATGGCACGGTGCCGAACGCGCCGCCGTCCTGGGAGTAGCCCGGCTGATCGCGGTCGAGCCACCAGCCCAACCCGTAGCCCTCGAGTCCGGTGCCGGTCGACCCGTCGTAGCGCTCGCCGATGCGGTCGGTGTGCATCCGTTCGATCGATTCGGGGGTCAAGGCCTGGGTGTCGCCGCACATGCCGTCGCGAAGGTGCATCAACAACAACGTGCCGTAGTCGCCGGCGTCGATGTACGCCCCGCCTTCCATGTTGGGGTTCACCGTCGGTTCGACGGAGTTGGGGTCGCCGTTGAAGGGGTCGGGGTACGAGAACGGACCGGCCTCGCTCTGGATCTGCGCGAAGTGGTTGGTGTAGCCCAGCGAATCCACGCCGCACGGTTGCACATAGGTCTCGTCGATCAGTTCGGCCCAGCTCTTGCCCGACACGACCTCGGCCACCGCGCCGGCGACCTGCCACTGACCGCCCCCGTAGCGGAAGGTGCTGTCCGGTGGTGTGATGAGTTCGTCGTCCTCGGGCGTGGTCATGATCGCCTCGGCACAATCCTGCAGCGTGCCGGTGTGGATGTACTGGCAGAGGTACGGGGCGTAGGTCGGGTCGTCGATCAAGCCGACCAGCCCCGAGCTGTTCGACAGAAGCTGGGCGGTGGTGATGTCGGGATTGCCCGCCCCCCAGTCGACGTAGTCGGCCACCGGCGCGTCGATGTCGAAGGCGCCGTCCTCGTGCAGTTTCACCAACACGCCGGCGGTGAGCATCTTGGACGAGGATGCGATCAGCGAGATGCGATCGTCGGTGAACTCGCCGAAGCTCTGCTGGTACAGCACGCCGTCGTCTCGATCGACGACGACGAAACCGGCGCCGTTCAGGCCTTGCGCCCCGACGAAGGTTTCGATTGCGGCCGTGACCTCATCGAAGTCAGGACCGTTGATGGCGACGGTTGGGGGTGGCCCTGCCGTGGTCGGTACTGCGGTGGGCGGTGCGGCGGTGGTCGCCGGCGCAGCCGTCGTGGCCGCGGCCGTCGAGTCTGCGGCCGTGGTCGCGGTCACTGTCGTGGTCGGTGCCGGGGTCTCCGCAGTGCTGGTGTCGTCGCTGCAGGCCGCGGCGAGGATGGCGAGGGCAGCGAGTACGGCCGGAAAGGAGATCGTGGTGGGTCGACGCATGGCGTCGACGGTACCAGCCGACCGTCCCTCAGCCGAAGCGGTTGATGGTGAGCACCTCGCAGCGGCTGACTTCTTTCCGCGGTTCAGCAACCAGCCCGAAAGAGGCCGTCGGCCTCGTTGACCACGCGTCCTGACCTGGAACGGGTTCACCCGTGCTCGTACCCTGGCTGCAGTGCAGCCCATGCCGAGCCTCGCGCGGTCCGATATCGATGCCGCGATCACGGAACGACTCGCCACGTGTGCCGTCGACGGTGCCGGGTCGATCGTCCTGCTCAGCGGCGAGGCCGGCATTGGGAAGAGCACGATGGCCCGCGCCGCGATCGATACCGCGCGCGGTGGCGGTCATCGAACGTGGATGGCCACCGCTCGCGTCATCGACCAGGCAACGGCCTTCTCGTTGTTTGAAGGTGTGCGTTCTGGAACGGGTGATCCGCTGCTGGCCGTGTCACTGCTGGTGGGCGCCCCGTCGGTGGATGGCGAGGGGTTCGCGCCCCGGGCCGAAGTGGAACGGGTCCGAGCCACCGAAGAGCTGCTGGCCCAGGTCGAAGTGCATTGTCAGCAACCGATGCTGTTGGTGCTCGAGGATCTCCACCTCGCCGACGATGCGTCGCTCGACGCCTCCGGCCGGTTGGCCGAGTTGACGATCAACCACCCGTTGGTTCTGCTGCTCACGCACCAGAGCGGGCATCGCCGAGATGGGCTCGACCGGTTGATCGAACACCTGCGCGGCCTGGCCGCGAGCGAATTCGTCGTGCCGCCATTGAGCGAGGTCGAGGTCGAGGAACTGTTGCCCGAGCTGTGCGGCGGGCCACCGGGCGCGGCGCTCCAGGCCCGAGCCCAGGGTGCGGCCGGCAACCCCTTCCTGCTCGAGGCGTTGGCAACGGGGTTGCTGGAAGAGGGAAGCCTGGTCACCCGCGACGAGTTGGTCGACACCGAGAATCAGGCCGTGCCGCAGTCCTTGGTCGATGCGGTGGGTCGCCAATTGCGCCGGCTCGGTGCCGACGTGGCCGAGTTGCTGCGAGCCGCGTCGGTCCACGGTCCGGTGGTGGACATCGATGCCT
>JABDJW010000403.1 GCA_013002375.1 Acidimicrobiales bacterium
CGACATCACCCACGCCCCGCCCAACGAGATTGCCGCCATGGGGATTGCGCAGCTTCCGGGCGGCGATGCCGTCTTCCCCTCGATGACGGTGACGGAGAATCTCGAGGCGGCCGAATGGTTGCACCCTGAGCATCCGATGATGTCGCGGGCCGAGGTGCTCGAGCTGTTTCCCGCGCTGACCATGCGACTGGACGAGCCGGCGGCCAACCTGTCGGGCGGCCAACAGCAGATGCTGGCCTTTGCCATGGTGTTGTTGGGTTCGCCGCGGGTCTTGCTGATCGACGAGCTGTCGCTCGGCCTGGCGCCTGCGGTGGTCGAAGAGCTCTTGCCCGTCGTGCAGCGAGTCGCCGATGCCGGAGTGTCGGTCATCCTGGTCGAACAGTCGGTCAACGTGGCCTTGACCATCGCCGAGCGGGCCTACTTCATGGAGAAAGGGCAAATCCGCTTCAGTGGCCCGACCGCGGACCTGCTCGACCGGCCCGACATCTTGCGCTCGGTCTTCCTGCAGGGCGCGGCCGCGGCCACGGAGCCGGTTCGTGAAGGTGTCGCTCGGGAAGACCGGGGGCCAGACGGCCAGGCGGACGGCTCCGCAGACTCGAGTGAAGAGGCCGGTTCGGCGGAATCTGGTAGAAGTCCGGCGATCGACCGCAGTCAGCCACCGATTCTTCGGGTGCACGATCTGACCCGGTCGTTCGGCGGCATCCGCGCCGTCGACGGCGTGGCGCTCGAGGTCTACGACCGCGAGATCGTCGGCGTGATCGGCCCCAACGGTGCCGGCAAGACCACGATGTTCGATCTCATCAGCGGGTTCCTGCCCGCCGACACCGGCGAGATCGAACTCGAAGGCCGGCCACTGGACGGCCTGAGCGCCCACCAACGGGCTGCGGCCGGGTTGGGGCGATCGTTCCAGGACGCGCGGTTGTTCCCGGCGCTGACCGTTGCCGAAACGCTGGCGGTGGCGCTCGAGCGGTTCATCCCCACCCGCGACCCGGTGTCGGCCGCGCTCCATCTGCCCAACGCCTATGACAGCGAGCAGAAGACGAAACAACGGGTGGCCGAACTGATCGAACTGATGGCGCTCGGCGATTATCGCAACAAGTTCATCCGGGAGCTGTCGACGGGCACCCGGCGCATGGTCGATCTCGCCTGTGTCGTCGCCCACCGGCCGCTCGTGGTCCTGCTCGACGAACCGTCGAGCGGCATCGCCCAGCGTGAGGCAGAAGCGTTGGCGCCGGTGCTCCGTCGCATACGTAGCGACATGGGTGCCGCGCTCGTCGTCATCGAGCACGACATGCCGTTGCTGCGATCGGTCGCCGATCGTTTCGTTGCGCTCGATCAGGGTTCGGTGCTGTCCGAGGGTCGGCCCGATGAGGTGCTCGAAGATCCGAACGTGGTGGCGTCCTACCTGGGAACCACCGAGGCCGTGATTGCTCGGTCCGGGCCCGCCACCTAATGTCAGTCGAACGCTTTTGGCCCTTGCGCAATCCACGCGAACCAAGACTGCCAAAGCACTGAGGGGGAATTGCCGTGGAACCAGCCCGTGGATCAGCTGACGAAGGCGGATCGAATGCGCTGAGGCGCTGGGGGCCGTTGGCGGCGCTGGCCGTCGTGGCCGCAGTGATCATCGGCATCGTGGTCGCGGGCAGTGGCGACGACGACGATCCTGAAACCTCGACCGACCCGACCGCCGCGCCGGTCGCGCCCGAAGGCAGCGACGGTGGCGGCGAGGACACCACGGCGCCGACGACCGAGGGGCCCGGTGACGCCGAGGCCATCCTGAGCGATCCGGAGATTCCGCTGAGTATCAGCGACGCCACGGAGCTCGGTATCGCCGATCAGATCGACTGGGGCGACCGGTGCGACGTCGAGCGGGGCACGATCGCAGTGCCGTGGTTCTTCGCCCCCGAGTGTTATCGGCCCTATGCCGGCGCCGGAGGCGGGGCGACCGCGCCCGGCGTCACCGATGACACCATCCGCATCGTGTGGTGGCAGAGCGCCGAGCAGGATCTCATCCTGCAGTACATCACCGACGCCATCGTCAACGACGACACCAACGCTGATGTCGAGCAGACCTTGCAGGACATTGTCGACTACTACGAAACGTTCTGGGAGACCTACGGCCGCGAGATCGAGTTGATCGTGTTCCAAGGCACCGGCACGATCAACGACGAGGTTTCGGCGCGGGCCGACGCGGTGCAGATCGACGAAGAATACGATCCGTTCATGGTGTGGAGCGGCCCGTCGCTCACCAACGCCTTCGCCGAGGAGCTCGCCGCCCGCAACATTCCGTGCATCGGATGTGGCCCAACCCAACCGTACGACTACTACGCCGAGAACGATCCCTACAGCTGGACGCTCGGCTTGGGTGGCGTGCAGGCCAACATGATCATGGCCGAGTTCGTCGACAAGCAGCTGGCACCGTTCCCGGTTTCGTTCGCCGGTGATGAGTCGATGAACGGCCAGGAGCGGGTGTTCGGCCGGCTGTGGATCACATCGAGCGAGGAGTCGATCCGGTTGAACGAGGCATACGAGGCCGATCTGTCGGCCCGAGGCATCGAGTTGGCCGAGTCGGTCTCGTACCAGCTCGATCCGGCCACGATCCAAGAGTCGGCGGCCACCGCCATCGCCCGGTTCAAAGAGGCCGGCGTGACCACCTTGTTGCTCACCGGCGACCCGGTCGGGCCCCGCGACATCACGCGCGAAGCCACCGCCCAGGGCTACTTCCCGGAGTGGATCCTGGCGCCAACCGTCCTGGCCGATACCAATGTATTCGCCCGCACCTACGATCAGGAGCAGTGGGCCAACACCATCGGCGTCTCGACCAGCTCCGTCGAGGTGAGCCAGGAAGTGGACGGGGCGTATTACCGCTACGAGTGGTTCTACGGTCAAGAGCCGCCGGCCGACGACACGATCGGCGTGCTCGACCCGAATCCGTCATTGTTCTTCAACGTGTACCAGGCGATCGGCCCGAACCTCACTGCGGAGACCTGGCGCGACACCTTGTTTGCATTCGCGCCAACCCAGACCGCCTTGTCGGCGCCGTCGCTGTCGTGGGGGACCGAAGGCCGATGGCCGAGCGACATGGAGCCGGATTACTACGGCATCGACGACGTGTCGGTCATCTGGTGGGATCCCGAGGAGTTCGGCCTGGGCGAGACCGGCAACGAGGGCTTCGGCATGTGGAAGTACGTGAACGGGGGCGAACGCTGGTTGTTCGGCGATTTGCCGACCGACCCGCTCCCGATCTTCGACCAGTCGAACGGGGTGGCGTTGTTCGACACGCCACCGCCCGAGGAGGCGTACCCGGCCTATCCGAGCCCAGCCGGCGGCTGACCGTGGAGGTCGCGGATCTCGCCCCGCACCCCTGGAACACGTCGTTCACCTGGAAGGAGAGCCGAGCCCGCAGCGGGCAACTGTCCGCCGAGCAGGTCGAGGCGTTCGATCGTGATGGGTTCGTGGTGTTGCCGGCGGTGTTCTCCGCGGCCGAACTGGCGCCGGTGATCGAAGCCCTCGACGCCCACGAGGCGGAATCCGATGCCTTCCTGAAGATGATGGACGGCGACCGGTTGTCCATCGCCGAGTCGGGCGCCATCGTGTTCGGTATCCACCCGCTCGTGAAGTATCCGACAGCGAAGGCATTTGCCGCGCATCCGGT